>JBATYG010000499.1:0-7588 GCA_049673945.1 Occallatibacter sp. | reverse complement strand
GTTGACCACCGGCTGAGGCGTGCCGTCCGAGGACGCCCTGCATCCCACAAAGCCCATCGTGCAGGCAAGCGCGAGCGCAAGGACAGCGCTTTGGCGGACAACCACGTGTCGTGCAAATCGACGTGTCATGAGTCAGAGGCTTCCCGTGAGAAGCTGCAGTGCGGCAAGTGCGCTTTGAAAGCGAACGCGACCATCGGCCAAGGACGTTCTTGCTGCGAGATAGGAGTTTTGCGCGTCCACCACTTCAAGAACGGTGGACTCGCCGGCTGCATAGCGCATCTTCGTCAGGCTCAGACTCTCTTCCGCCGTGTCCACACTCTGCTCGAGCAGATCAAGCTGCTCTCGCGCGGCGGCGGCCTCGGCATAGGCTTCATCTAAAGTGGCGATCATGCGACGTTGGGCCGCCGTGAGGTTCACCCGCACTAAATCGCGTCGAATCTCGCTCTGTTTGACCTTCTTCTGCGTGGAAAGCCAGTCCCATACCGGAATATCGATGGTGCCGGAGACGGAATAGCCGAGATTGCGCGCGCCATCCGGACCGCGCGTAGCGAACTGCGGCGCATCGATGCCATAAGTAAAATTCAAGCCGAGATCGGGGAGATAAGCAGCCCGGGCAGATCGAACTCCTGCGTTAGCTGCCGCCATATCTGCCAATGCGCTTCGTACCTCGGGACTGTTCTTCGCCGCGAGTTCATCGAACTCGTCTTGAGTGGGAAGGGCAGCGATCGTCGTGGGTGAATCGGTTAAGAAGGGAGTTCTCGGATCAGGAAAGAGCAGGACGGCAAGCTCAAGACGCGCTTTGTCGGCGGCAAGATTGGAGTCGGTGAGATCACGTTGCCTCTGCTGCATTTGAAGCTGCGCTTTAATCACATCGGCGCGAGCCACTTCGCGAGCCGCTTCGCGTTTCTGGGTCAGGGCAGTGAAGTCCCGTGCCTCGGCAAAAACTTCTTCCTCAATGCGGGCCTTTTCCTGCGCAGCCGAGACCGAGTAGTAGAGGTTCACGACGGCGGAGACAAGGCCCCGTCGCGCGATTTCGAGCTCTGCCGTAGCTCGTGCAGCGTCTGCCGCTGCAACCTGTACATCGGCAAGCTGCTTCACGCCAATGTTCTGGTTCACGACCGCCTGGCTGGCATACTCGTGCACCGCATTGTTCGCGATGAAGATGGGTGCAGCCTGCGAGCCGATCTGGCCAGCCTGATTCGTTTGCCCGTTTGGCTGCGTGTAAAGAACCTGATTGTGATAAGTCACCGAAGGCAGAAGCGCCGCCTTTGCGAGATATCTGTCGATTCCCGCGGATTTCTGAGCGGCAATCGCCGACGCAAACCCTGGCTCGTTTGCCTGAGCCTCTCTGATTGCCTCAATCAACGTCAGGCGGCGCGGAGCGTCTGCCTGCTGCGCGATGCCGCTGGACCCGGCGGCGAGCGAGAGCAGCACCAGAAGGCAAGCCGGCCGCGAGATGGGGCAAGACCGAAGCAGCATTCCTCACGCGTACGGACCCAACCTTAAGCCCCACTTAAGCAGCAATCGTCAGGATTGCCCGGCGCTCCAGCTATCGGCCCTTTGCCCGCGCCACAGGATCACGAGCGGGTGGTCGCCCAACTCGGAACTAAAACGACTCCCTAGGGGCGATCATCAATAGGGTCTGGTCTGATCGGGATATAGATCTGAATAGCCGCGATCGCGGCGTTGTCGGAGGCGACGGCGAACGAACCAGCCGCCCCGGGAGGACGTCGAAAGGTAGACCGCCCTCCTCGAGGACTCAGGCCAATCCGACTCAGAGCAGATCGGTGAACGGCGTCTCCGTCGTGATGCGTTTTGCAGAAATCGTACCCGTGAAGACCGGGCCGGCATTTCCGTTCTGGTCGTAGGGCACGAACGTGTAGGTTCCAGTGTAGGAATTCCCGTCGGGGCTCAAGGTCACTTTTTCAATGAGTTGAGCGCCATCCTGTGGTGTACCCGTGGGGTCATTTCCTTTCCAGGGAATGTGGTTGAGCAGGTACCTGCGCTCTCCCGTTCTCGTCCAGACACCCATGCAGAAATTTCCATCCTGCGCCGGTCGTTGGGAGTTCATGATCTCCGTGCCGTCAGGGTGCCACTGAACCACCGAGTCGTCGAACACAGAACCATCGCTGGCTGTGAATTTAACGTGCCACATGCCGACAATGGACGGTCCGCGGTCGTCATCCTCGAACGTGGCTCGAACCAGCGACGGACGCGCTCCGTCCATTTGCAGGTGCCAGTTCGTTGGCTTGATCGGCTGCTTCAAGGAACCACACTGTGCCGCAGCCCCAGGCACGACGGCAAAGACCACAGCCGCAGTACCGACGAAGGATAGAAGCTTCCAAAATTTCATTCTCATCATCCCCTCCTCAGCCGGGAATGCGCCGGCTGAACCGAAGCTAACCTTGACTTGGATTCCCGACCATGGCAATGAAGCGGCGGTAAAGCTCGAGGTAAAGTTTTGGTGAACCGCCAACTCCTTTGGGATTAGGCGTTTTCCGTGACATACTTGGGTATTCTTCCCGCGCGCGGGAGGGTCCTTGCCCAGCACACTGCCTCGTTCAATACTTCAGTTCGGCGTCTTCGAGCTCGACTGCGGCCGTTTCGAGTTGCGCCGCAACGGCCAGTCCCTGCGCGTAGAGCGCAAGCCGATGGAGCTGCTGATCCTCCTGGCCTCGCGGGAGGGGCAGCTGGTGACACGGTTGGAGATCGCGCAACGACTATGGTCGAGCGAAGTGTTCGTTGACACCGAGCACGGGGTCAACACCGCCATCCGTAAGCTTCGTTATCTCCTTCGCGATGATCCCGATGATCCGCGATTCATCCAGACCGTGACCGGAATGGGGTATCGGTTCGTTGCGCCGGTTTCGGCGGTGTCGCCCGTCGCGGCAGCTCTGCCGGCTGAAGGGGTGCCCGAACCGGCACCGGTCGCGGCTCCGCCTTCACGGCGAAGGGCTCCAGGTTGGTATTTAGCCGCGGTGGCCTGCGTGATTCTTGTGTCCGGCGGCATGGCCCTCTATCGGCTGCGGCATCGTTCGCCGGAAGTCAAGTACACGCAGCTGACAGATTTCACAGATTCAGCTGTGGCGCCTGTGTTGTCACCGGATGGACACATGGTGGCATTTATCCGCGGCGGCGCGGGCTTTCTCACTTCCGACCAAATCTACATCAGGATGCTGCCCAATGGAGAAGCCAGGCGGGTAACGGACGACGACCGGCCGAAATACGGCCTCGCGTTCTCGCTCGATGGGTCGGAAATCGCGTACACGGTTCTCGAGGATTCGGGGTTTTCCACGTACGAGGTGTCAGCATTGGGAGGCGAGCCTCATCTTCTGCTGAGGAACGCCGCGGGACTGGTGTGGTTGGACCCGCAGCATGTGCTCTTTTCCGAGATTCGGCCGGGGGAAGGCATTCATTTGGGTGTAGTAACGGCGACCGTGACGCGCTCGAGTCTGCACGAGATTTATTTTCCCGCGCACCTGCGCGGCATGGCCCATTACTCCTATCCATCTCCCGATCGACGCTGGGCACTGGTGGTAGAGATGAACGGAACCGGCGATTGGGCGCCGTGCAGGCTGGTTGACTTGCAGGGCCAGGGCCCTCCGAAACTGGTTGGCCCTGCGGGTGCCTGCACGTCAGCGGGATGGTCGCCCGATGGCGGCTGGATGTATTTCGCTGCTACGGTGGACGGACAGAGCCACATCTGGCGGCAGCCCTTTCCGAATGGAGCGCCGGAGCAAATCACATCCGGACCAACGGAAGAGGATGGAGTGGCAATTGAGCCCTCGGGGCACGCCCTGATCACCTCGCTGGGAGCGCATCAAAGCGCCATCTGGATTCACGACGGTAACGGCGATCGGCAACTCTCTTCAGAGGGTGAAGTGGTTGGCTACTTGTCTCCTACCTTCACCCCCGACGGCAGCGTCGTCTATTATCTGTTGCGGCCGACCAGCGTTTCGGGAGCAGGACTGTGGCGAACGGTGGTGGATTCGGAGAAAAGCGAGCCGGTGTTCCCGGGAATCTCGATGACTGCCTTCGACATATCGCCGGACGGAAACCAGGTGGTGTACACAACCACAGCCTCGAATGGAACAACGCAATTGTGGCTGGCTCCATTGGACCGAAGCATGCCCCCAATCAAAGTAGGCGTTTCCGGTGCACAGTCGCCGCATTTTGGCGCGAACGGAAAAATCCTGTTCCAGGAGACGGAGGGAAACACCAACTACGTGGAGCAGATCAATCCGGACGGAACACACCGAGTGAGAGTACTCCCCTATCCCATCGTGGAGTTCCAGAGCGTCTCGCCGAGCCGGCACTGGATAATGGCCGCGGTTCCCAAAACGTCACAAGAGAACGCGCCCGCAGTGGTGGCAATTCCGTTGGACGGTGGAGTCCCCAGGCGCATCTGCGCGGAATACTGCTTTCCGAGATGGTCGACCGACGGGAAGTTTCTTTTTGTAACCGTCGAAGAGCCATCGCGCACCAGCGCAGGTCGTAGTTTGGCGATTCCCGTTGGTCCTGGGGAAAGCCTGGCGGAGCTGCCATCGGGAGGGATCGAGCCGCTTGCCCAACCTAGCGTGGTACCGGGAGCTGAATCGGTTGGGCGCGGTGAACTTATGCCGGGCAGGAATCCCAGGCAATATGCCTGGGTGAACACCACAGTGCACCGCAACCTCTACCAAATTTCGCTTCCCTAAGGACTCTTTGAATCCTGTTTCCTATCCTGCTTTATAACAAGGCACAACCCCTCACAAAACTGGAAACTTACCGTTCGGGCCTGCCCGTCGGAGCGCCGCTCTTCTCGTTAGCTTCTGATCCACTAAAGTCGCTGTGGTCGAGAATGAGGCACGGTGAGACTGTGGGCCGTCCGTCGCGCGGCAGTGGCTGATCTTGAGGTCTTCGACCCACCGATTGGGATTCCGCCTAACGTCCGGTGCTGCTGCCATCCGACCCCGACCGGTTACTCTGACCGATGGCTGTCGATGCAGGATGCCGCCGTTGCCGTGACGCGTTTCCACACCTCTGTCCTGCCAAACATTGGCATGCCAACGTAGCCCCGCAGCTTCAGGATGCCTCCTTCGACCGCCATCGTGCCATGATATGTATTTCCCGACTTCGGATCGTACAAAGATCCACCGGAAGCATGAGTCGCGTCGGAGAGATGAAACCGGGTGCCGATTTCAAGACCACAGAGAGAGCGGTGCCGCAGACCAGGGTCAGGGTTATGAACATCTGTTGAAACGGGAGCGCTCGTGCTCAGAGAAATGAGTCGGAGACAGATACCGCTGGGACACCTCGCAACCTGAATGATCGAGCCTGTTGGTTCTCTCCAGTTACCGAACATGGGAGAGGTCTGAGCATTGAATATCGTTGGAGTGACTGCAAAGGCAAGTGCGGCACTGAAAGCAAGCAATCGCATATGGAGACTCCGGAGCACGAACAGAGCGGGTCCTGACTGAGGAGGGTGGAAGAGCTAGGGACTCGCGGCGTGAATTGCGGCGCCCGGCACACGGGTGACCGTAAATATTTTCGACAGAACGGCGGGCCACAGCCTGACAGATTGTGCGAGTGACGGAATAGCAATAAGCACGCGGGAGAGCATCGTCACAAAATAGAGCCTGCGTTCAAACTGATCGCGAATTTCGCGATGAAAAGACTCCGAAGTGGACCCTGCAAGGTAAAGCTGAGCCGCTCGATAGCCCGTATAGAGCGCAATCGCCATCCCTTCACCGCTGAATGATGGGATCACGGCGGCCTGATCTCCCAGTCGCCAAGGCGAAGGCTCATCAATAGAATCTTCTGCACAATAGCCATACGGGATCGAGGAGATTGCAAGGGGGCGATCCAGGATGGGAACAGCTCCGCTAAGGCGGTTGGCAACGTGCGGGGAACACCGCCGCATATGGTCGAGCAGATGATCCCAACGGCCTTCGAGCGCTTTCAGTTTTTCCTGGGTGACGAGAACACATAGGTTGGCGCAGCCCTCTTCCACCATCTGCAGCCCTGCATACCCGCCCTCGTAAAGAATGATCTCTACATAGCCGGCCAGTTTTTCCTGCTGCTCCGGTGAGAGGGCGAAATACATCTTGAGAGCGACGAGGTTATTTTGAGTCCCCTTTGGAGAACGCGACCAGCCGCGAAGATCATGCTTGCCGGTAGCAAGGAACGCATCGGCTCCTTGAATTGAGATCGGAGCGTCGGTTCTATTTGTAATCTGAGCACGCCAGAGGTTCGGGGCTGTTCGTCCGCGCTGGAATGACAGGCTCTCTGCCGTGTAGCCGCGCAGCAGGCTCACTCCAGCCTGCTGAGCTCGTCGCAGCAGTGCTTCATCCAGTATCCCTCGGGTCAGTGAAAGTGCCGGAGCCGGCAACGGAACTTCCGCCAAAACGTCACGGGCGGCCACTCGAAGCGAGTGGATCGTCTGTGCGCCAAGGCGCTCTGGATTGATACCGCTATGACGAAGAAGAGGCAGACTTTCCGGGCTCAGAAACTCTCCGCACACCTTATGGTGAACCTGTTTAGTCTTCTCAATCAGAACAACGTGGCGTCCGGCGTTAGCAAGAGCAATGGCGAGGGTGGATCCGGCTGGACCGCCCCCAATGATCAAGGCATCATGACAAAGCGACGAGATCATGGCTGTTTCATCCGTGCGACGCAAAGGCGCGCAGGCCAGCGAAGGTCGATATGGATCGAGTCTGTGTCGAGGCCAGAAGCCTCTGCATACCGTCCCCATTCTGCCGGCAGAAACGCCCTGCGAATAGAAACCGGCCCATCGTGACGTACAAAACGGTGCCAGCGCATCGCCGCTGCCATGGTCTTGAATCCGAGATACGAGATCCGACTCCGATAGAGGTCATTGATAAACCAGCCAAGACGCGCCACGCGTTCCATCCAGGCGAGAAAGCGCTCGATTGCGTCATCTGCAAGATGGTGGGTGAACAAAGAGCTAATGACCAGATCGATAGGATCGCAGAGTGTGTCGATCGACTCCATTTCGCCAACGATCCATTGAATTCTGCTTTCGGTTGGAGTGAACTCGCGGGCTGCGCGAACAGCTAGAGGATTCAAATCAATTCCCGTTAACCGCACGGCGATCCGCTCACGCACCGCCCAGTCCTCAATCCGGCGCAACATATCCCCTCCGCCGCAACCAACGTCGACGATGTGTAACGGGTGCCTCCCGTCCGATTGCCGCACAACAAGCCCCAGCCACTGGAGCGTGGGACGATAAGCGAACGTGATCCGGTTGACTTGGGCCAGATCGTGAAGGCATTGGCGCAGATCTGAATACGAGCAAGGTTCATCCATCCATTCGGAGATCTCCGCGCGCACGCGGAAGCTGGTGGACCTCTTCGACGAGGGTTTCGCCGCATCACGAAGGGTGGATTCAAAGGACATGGAATCTCATCGTCTCCGCGGTAAGCCCTGGACCGAAGGACATGGCACATCCCCGCTGGTTCGGTCGTGCAGTGTGCATCAGCTCTTGCAATACGAACATAACAGTCGCAGAGCTCATGTTGCCAAAACGCTGAAGAACGGAACGGGAGATGGCTAATGCCTCTTTCGGCAGAGCCAGGCCTGACTGCAC
>JBATYG010000498.1:0-3570 GCA_049673945.1 Occallatibacter sp. | reverse complement strand
GCAAAGGCGTTTCGAAGATTATGGGGATGAATCTGGGTGGCACGGCACAATTGGGCGATGTGGCGGTGACCATGGATGAAGCCACGCATTCAGCCGCTGCGGAGGACGAAAAGGGTACGCATTACGTTGGCGTTGCGACGGGATTCGTTCTTTCTGTCGAGGATGGTCCTGTGCTCTATCACGCAGGAGATACGAGCGTCTTTGGCGACATGAAGCTGATCGGCGAACTCTACCGTCCCGAGGTGGTTATGCTCCCAATCGGCGGCTTTTATACGATGGGCCCTAAAGAAGCCGCCTTCGCGGTGCGCCTGCTTGCGCCAAAGATGGTGCTTCCCATCCATTTCGGCACGTTTCCGCCCCTGACGGGAACACCCGCTCAGCTTGCGGCGCTGGTGGACGCGGCCAAGGTGCAGGTCGTAGATTGGCAGCCCGGCGAGAGCGTCTGACGGAGTTTTAGGCGCAAAGCAAGGAGCGGGTTCACATCCGGTCCTTGTTCTTCTGGGATGAATCTGCCAAAGGAGGACTTACTTGGCGCTCGCGGCCTTTCTCTGCTCGGCCCAACGGCGCCGGACGGCTTCGGCGATGCGCCGGCGGCCCTCGGGGGTCAGATTTCTCTTCTTTGCAGCTTTGGAAGGCGAATAACGCGTTTTACCTGTCGCGGCTCCGGTCAGCAGAGCCCGCGCCTGCTGCAATTGGGCGATCTCCCTGTCGAGCTGCGCGAGAATCTCAGAAACTCCCACGGTTCCTCCTCTTGCTGGTACGTGGTCCACTTCCCATGGCTTGCATGAGACCACTACTCCGTGGACTCTTACTTCTGCTACCAAGAACATACTGAAGGGCCAGTAGTTTCGAAATAAAAAAGTGCCCCTTTCAATACTCTTAAGAAACGGTACCCCCAACTTAGGAGTAACCAAATCTGACTTACTTACACCCTCTGAATTAACCGAGGCGAAGACCATAAGAATCGAATGGCGACCGTGATTTGCAAACACCTGATGCCCATGAAGCGCGTAGCTCTCTGGAAACAGAGCGTGAAGAGGCTGTATCCGTCATGTTAGGGCGCCTTAGTTACCAATCTGTATATCTGGGATAAATCGAGGTAACTCTAGATTCCCGATTTGGTCTGACCCGCCGATGCGGAGGCTATACGCTAAAGCCGGCGAGGGGAGCGCGCCGACTCGTCGGTGATGGGTGTGGCGGCGTCCGATACCGGGGGATCGTTCCCTAAGCGCAGGGCGGATTCAGCGGCGCAGAAGTTACTAAGCTCGCGAAGTATTTCATTCTTATCGCGCGCATACTGCCCGGCAAGGCGGGTGAGGGCATAGGTGATGATGTCGCTGTGGTGCAGGTCCTGGACGGAAGGGTCGCGCCGCATGTTAAGCCAGAGCCTGTGCACTAACTGCACATCGTCGGGGCTCAGCGTCGGAGCATGGGGGCCGATATAGAAGACCTTGGTTTCGCCGCTCGGGCCAATCACAAAGAAGTTGAACTGGCGCTTGGGCTCGGGCAAAGCTTCCCATGCCTGGCCGAGATGGAAGGCCTGTTGCTCGGCTGTCAACGAACTGGAGAGGCCGGAGACGACAGAATCGACTTCGAGCGAGTTAGCACCCTGTGCCAGCGCGGCGAAAATGTCGCCGGCCGGGACCACGAGCAAGGAAACCTTCTTGCCGAAGCTTTCTGCAACCGAGACAGCCTTGGTGAAGAGCATCTGCTCGTGCTCACTGAAACTCTGTTGCTCGGCGCTGAGATATTCAGGGCCACCAGCGCCCATCATCCGCACACTGAGCACAACAACGTCGCGGTCCTCGGTTTTCGTGCGCGAAAGCACCCATTTGAGCGCGACTGGGTTGTTGGCGTCATGCATGGTGACCATGATGCCGCCGGGCCGAATAGCCACCGACTCGCGATTAATCGTGTCCTGATGCTCCAGCTGAAAATGGTCCTTCATCTGGCGAGCCGTCAGCGAATGCTTGCGCATATTCAGGCGTTCCGAGACGGTGAAGATGATGAAGAATGCAGCCGCGAATGCGATTCCGCTAACAGTCGCCACCGACTTTGTGAAGAGGTTGGTAATCGCTGTGCATAGCAAAACGAGAAATACCGAGATTAGCCCAACTGGGATCTCGGTCTTTCCGATCTTTATGTTTGGCGGTACTTTCCAGCCACGCTCACCGTGATATTTCCAGCGCAGGACGAGCATCGCGAGGCTGTTGAACGTAAAAGACCAGATGACGCCGAAGGCGTACGCCTCGCCCAAAGTAATCACGTTGCCTCTGCTGGCGATGATGGTGAACATCTGCAGGATAAAGACCAGGTTCACAATGCGATGGCTCGTGCCGAACCGCGGATGTGGAGTACGGAACCAGTCTGTAAGTACGCCGTCCTCGGCCACCCGCATCAACACACCCGTCGACCCGATCATCGAGGTGTTGATGGCGCCGGAGAGGATGAGAAATCCGACAACGACGACGAAGATGCGGAACGCAATACGCCAGAACAAGGGGCCGACCATGTACATGGCCAGTCCGGCGATCAAATTGTCCTGATAAACGTGAGTGCGCTGCCACGTGGGTATCAACATCGACGCCAGCAGCGTGGCGCCGCCGGTAAAGATAAGACTGTAAATGGCGATGACGATTGCGGCCCGCTTCAGGTTCTTCAGCTTCGGATGCTGAATTTCGCGATTTACCTGCGCAAGGCTTTCCTCGCCGCTCATGGCGAGGATGGAATGGCCGAAAGCCATCAGAATGCCGAAAAGGCCGAGTATGGGCACGAAAGACGTACCTTTAAGGAACCCGAGCGCATCATCGCTAAATCTCAGGTTTGATTGAACCGGAAGCGGAGGCAAATGACTGCCCACGAAGAAGACTGAATACAATCCCCAAAACAGCAGCACCACTACCATGACAGTCGTGATCTGCATGACGCGCAGGGCCTTGTCGCTGGATTCCTCAATGCCCTTGATGTTCTGCCACCAGTAGTAAATGGTGACCGCCGCGGCGAAGAGTGCCGATGTCGAGTTCATTCCGAATTGGAAGGGATTTCCGTGCGAATCCATCAGAGCAGGCGGTAGCCAATGACTCTGCGCGGCAACCACCATCAGTTCATTCATCAAACCTGTAATGTATTGCCCTGCTGATACACCCGAGATCGGTCCCGTCAGGATGTAGTCGAACATCAAGGCGGAAACGCTGAGTTTGGCAAATCCTCCGCCGAGCGCTTCTTTAACGACGCGGTAGACACCGCCGCGGGTAAACATCGAGCAGCTTTCGACGTAGACGGCACGTACGGCGAAGCTGAACAGCATGATGCCTAGGATGAACCAGGGAGCAGCGGGTCCGACGGCTTGCTCGGCAATGCCTCCGGCATAGAAAGCCGACGAGCCAAGGTCATTGAGAACGATAGCTGCCGCGCGCCAGAAAGAGATAAACGTGAGCATCACAGAAGATGCCACGATTAGCCGGACTCGGTCGGAGGATGGGGCTACGGTCGTTCGAGAGGATGCCATCGCGCAGATGCCGGCACTCGAGGTCGGCTGTTCAGGATCGATCGTACGAGCGAAATTGCCTC
>JBATYG010000497.1:0-15371 GCA_049673945.1 Occallatibacter sp. | reverse complement strand
TACGGCCGTGATGAGAATCTCAGTCCCGCCGATCTCATTCACGAGAACTACCGCGGCATCCGCCCCGCGCCCGGTTATCCCGCCTGCCCCGACCACACCGAGAAGGCAACGCTGTGGAGCCTGCTCGCTGTCGAGGCCAGAACCGGCATCCAGCTCACCGAGTCCTTCGCCATGTGGCCCGGCTCGAGCGTCAGCGGCATCTATTTCGCGCATCCCGAGGCGCGCTACTTCAGCCTCGGCAAAATCGAGCGCGACCAGGTCGAGGACTACAGCGCGCGCAAAGGTATGACCGTCGCCGAAGCCGAACGCTGGCTCGGTCCTAACCTCAACTACGAGCCCGCTGAGATCGCTGCCGAGCCCGTTGCCGCATCCGCAGCCGGATCCGCAATGGACGCGCTGTCTCGATTGACGTCCTGAAAGATCCGATGTTTAGATGGACGGCGGTGGTACGCGCGCCTTGCGCCGGTGCCGCACTTCCTCGAGGACTCGACGGGTGAAAGTGGGAAAGACAATGCTTGCTGTTCTCTTCTTGTCTGGCGCTTTACTCTGCGGTGGATGCGGCAATGGAGTAACAGCCGGTGCCGAAGGCTCCTTGCCGACGTCGCCTGTGGCCGCACCCGTGCTCTCGCCTGTGGCCCCGCCCGTGCTCTCCACAACTGCAGCGCTGAATGGTGCCGTCATCGTCTCCCTCGCTACTAGGACCCCGGGCGCAATCACCCACTACACCGTCGACGGCTCCGTGCCCACCGCCGCCTCGCAGATCTATCAGGCTCCCTTTCTGATCGCAGCCAATCTCACCGTCAAGGCCATTGCCGCAAAAACGGGTGGAGCCCCCAGCGCCGTCACCAGCCAGGTCTTCACGCCCAACATCCCCTCCGGCACGCTCGTCTGGGCTGATGAGTTCACCAATTCCACCGGCAGCAATGCCGCGCCCAACCCGCAGACGTGGACCTACGACACCGGCAACAGCGGCTTCGGCAATCACGAGCTTGAAACCTACTGCGCATGGGGCTCACACACCGCGCCCTGTTCCACAACCAGCCCCAGCGCTTTTGTCGGCGCAGACGGTCTTCTGCACATCGTCGCGCAGCAGCGCGCGCCCGGCGTCTACACATCGGCTCGTCTCAAAACGCAGGGTCTCTTCAGCTTTCAGTACGGCCGCTTCGAAGTGCGCGCCCAGGTGCCTGAAGCGCAGGGCTTCTGGCCCGCCGCGTGGCTGCTCGGCAACAACATCGCCACCGTTGACTGGCCCGCAAGCGGGGAACAGGACGTGCTTGAGCGCGTCAACGCCGCCAAAACGCCCGATTGGAACGAAGGCTCCATTCACGGCGTCGGCTTCACCGGCGATACCGGTCTCGGCACCGTTTTTCAATTCCCCGAGGGCCAGACGGCCGCGCAGTGGCACACCTACGGCATGATCTGGTCCAATGGCAAAGTAGCCTACTACGTCGATGATCCCGCGCATCCCTACGTGACCTACACAACTGACAACATGGGCAGCCTCAAGGGCGCCATCTGGCCTTTTGACGCGGGCCAAAGCAACTTCATCCTGCTCAACCTCGCCATCGGTGGTGACTGGCCGGGCCCGCCCAACGCCACGACCCCTTTTCCCGTTGAAATGCTGGTCAACTACGTGCGCGTCTACACCAACTGACGCGCGAGCTGCGCCTTCCAAGCTGTGCCTTTGAGGAGCTATGCCATCCCTTCGCCCGCTCGCCGTTTGCCTTCCGCTTCTTCTCGCCGTAGCCTCTCTCGCACAACCGTCTGCCGATAGTCGCCTGCGCGTCATCTCGCCTGACGGCCAGGTCGTCTTCATCCTCAGCGATGCAAAGGCGGCCCAGGATCTGCACACGGGCGTCAACAACCTTCGTTACTCGGTCGACTTTCACGGCAAGTGGCTCATGGATGAATCCGTGCTCGGCCTCGTGCTCGAAGGCGAGCCGGCTCTCGGCCCCGGCATGCGGCAGGTCAACGTGCAGCCCGGCCACGCTGACGAAACCTACACCCTCCCCGTCGGCAAGACGAGCAGCGTGCGCGATCGCTACAACGCCGCCCGCGTCGATCTCGAAGACGATCAGCATCGCAAGCTCGCTCTTGAAATCCGCGCCTACAACGACGGCGTCGCCTTCCGCTACATCGTCCCCGCGCAGACCTCGTCGCAAAAGATCCGCATCGAGAGCGAGCTCACGCAATTCAATTACGCCAAAGACGCTACGCTTTATCCGCTCATCCTCGATGGCTTCCAGTCCTCTTACGAAGATGAGTACCAGGTGCGCCAGGTCAGCGGCATGCATCAGGACTGGCTCGTCGCGCTGCCGCTGCTCGGCTTCGTGCCCGGCGTCGGCTGGGTCGCCGTCACCGAAGCGGACATCGACAACTACGCCGGCATGTATCTGCGCAAAGACAAGCCATCCTTCGCATTGCGCGCCCAGCTTGCGCCGCATCTTGACCAGCACTCACCCGCGCAGTCCTCCATCGCCGTCGAAGCCGATGCGCCCGTCACTACGCCCTGGCGCGTGCTCATGATCGGGGACGCGCCGGGCCGCCTCGTCGAGTCGAATATCGTTCTCAATCTCAATCCGCCGTCAAAGATCGCCGACGCCTCGTGGATCGTCGCCGGCAAGTCCGCATGGGACTGGTGGTCCGGTGAAGCTGCGCCCGGAGCGAGCTTCACACCCGGCATGAACACCGCCACCATGAAGCACTACATCGACTTCGCCTCAGCCTCGGGCTTCCGCTACATGCTCATCGACGCAGGCTGGGCTAGAGCCGAGCGCAAAAATCTTCAGGACTACGCCGCCCTCGCTGACATCACCCAGGTCACACCCGAGATCGACATGCCCGAACTGCTGCGCTACGCCAAAGAGAAGAACGTGCGCCTCTGGCTCTGGGCGCACTGGACCTCCGTCGACAAGTACATGGATCAGGCCTTTCCCCTCTTTGAAAAGTGGGGAATCGCCGGCGTCAAAATCGACTTCATGAATCGCGACGATCAGTGGATGGTCGACTGGTATCGCCGTGTCGTTGAAAATGCCGCGCAGCATCACCTCATGATCGACTTTCACGGCGCCTATAAACCCGACGGTCTGCGCCGCACATATCCGAACCTCATGACCCGCGAAGGCGTGATGGGCAAGGAATATTTGAAGTGGAGCGCCCGCACCACGCCCGTGCACAACACCACGCTGCCCTTTACGCGCATGCTCGCCGGCCCGATGGACTACACACCCGGCGCCTTTGGCAACGTCACGCGCGCCGAGTTCATTCCGCGCGACCGCATGCCCATGGCGCCCAATACGCGCGCGCATGAGCTGGCCCTCTACGTCGTCTTCGAAAGCCCGCTGCAAATGGTCTCCGACTATCCCGAGCACTACGTCGGCCAGCATGACTTCGAGTTCATCAAACAGGTGCCCACCACCTGGGATGAAGTGCGCGTTCTCGACGGCCTGCCCATGCAGAACATCTCCATCGCGCGCCGCAGGGGCAAGGATTGGTACATCGGCTCCATCACCAATTGGGACGCCCGCGACGTAAAGCTTCCGCTCAGCTTCCTCGGTGAGGGAAAGTACATCGCCGAAATTTACGCTGATGCCCCCGACGCTGGGGTCAACGCCACACACACCACGTTCACCCGGCAGCCCGTCGATCGCACCACTGTTCTCGATGTGCACATGGTTGGAGGCGGCGGCAATGCCATTTGGATTCACCCTGAGTAGCACTCCAGGCGCTGGCCGGCTGGCGGAATTGACCTTCCGGGCTACCCGTAACGCCGTTCGCTGCAATCCGCCTTGCGCCGGGTTGGCCCCTGTGATAAAACCAAATCATTCAAGCTTGTCCCCAAAGGGCAAGCCTGGATTTCATGCAGAGTGGCTGAGGGACGGGCCCTGTGACGCCACGACAACCTGCCTGGGCAAACCAGGAGTATGGTGTCAACTCTCGTCCGCCGCAGGCGGAGAACATGAGATTCGGGGATGCAAAGCACTCAGGCCGAGCATCTCGCTGGTTTTTATCGAGTCCATTCAGGTTCGCTCATTTTTTTGAGCCGGTCACGTGCCCGCATCACAGTGCACTCGTGCAACTGCGAGGGACCCTGTGACGACTGCGTACGAGCTGCAATGTCGGGAATGCGGCAAAGCCCATGGCGTGCAACCGCTTTCCATTTGTGACGAATGCTTCTCCCCGCTCGAAGTGATCTTTGACCTCGAGTACGCCCGTTCCCGCTTTACCCGTGAATCGATTGCCGCCGGCCCCTTGAACATGTGGCGCTACCGTGCTCTTCTTCCGGTTGCCGACAGCTACGTGCCGCAAACACCCTCCGGCCTCACGCCGCTCGTGAAAGCGCCGCGCCTTGGCGCGCGCATCGGCGCTACCAATCTCTACGTCAAGAACGACGCCGTCTGCATGCCCACGCTCAGCTTCAAAGACCGCGTCGTCGCCGTGGCCCTGGCAAATGCGCAGGCCTTCGGCTTCGATACCGTCGGCTGCTCGTCAACCGGCAACCTCGCCAACGCTGTCGCCGCGCATGCCGCGCGCCTTGGCCTCAAAACTTACATCCTCGTGCCGGCCGACCTCGAGCCCGCCAAGATTCTCAACACCCAGGTCTACGGCGCCACGCTGGTTCGCGTCGATGGCAACTACGATCATGTCAACCGCCTCTGCTCGCAGATCGCCGATCGCTACAACTGGGGCTTCGTCAACGTCAATCTCCGCCCCTACTACGCTGAGGGCTCAAAGACCGTCGGCTTCGAAATTGCCGAGCAGCTTGGCTGGTGCCTGCCCGACAACGTCGTCGTCCCCATGGCCGGCGGCGCACTTATCACCAAAATCCGCAAGGCCTTCAACGAGCTCATCGAGCTTGGCCTGGTTGAAAACAAGCCGGTGCGCTTCTTTGGCGCACAGGCCACCGGCTGCTCACCCATTTCCACGGCAGTCAAGAACAACACCGACTTGATCGAACCGCAGCGGCCCAACACCATCGCCCGCTCGCTCGCCATCGGCAACCCTGCCGACGGCCCCTACGCGGCGCGCGCCATCCGCAGTTCCGGGGGATGGGCCGAAGACGTCTCCGACGTCGAGATCGTCTCCGGCATTCAGGAGCTGGCCGAGACCGAGGGCATCTTCACTGAGACTGCAGGCGGCGTCACCACAGCCGTCACCGCTCGTCTCTACGCGCACGGCCGCATCCAGCCCGACGAACTCACCGTTGCCTGCATCACCGGCAACGGCCTCAAGACTACGGACGCACTTGCCGGTGTGTACGATCAGGGCAACGCCATTCGACCGCGCCTTGCCGACTTCGAATCCTTCGTGGAGGAAAACACTGCCGCCAATCGCGAATTGAGCCTGGCAGGGGAGAATCATGTCCGTTAAAGTGGTATTACCCAACGCATTTCAAAAGCACACCAACAACGTTCGCGAAATTTCGAGCACGGCCGCGAACCTTCCCGAACTCGTCACCGATATCGAAGGCCGCTTTCCCGCGCTGCGCCAGCACCTTCGCGGAGAAGATGGCCAGATCCGCCGCTTCATCAACTTCTACGTCAACGAAGAAGACATCCGCTTCCTCGGCAACGAGACCTACAGCTTCAAGGAAGGTGACGAAGTCCTCGTCATCCCCTCGATCGCTGGCGGCTGCTGCTGAGCCGAATCTGGTTTGCTCCTCTACGGCCCTCCACACCGGGAGGGCCTTTTTGTTGCAGCCGCGCCGTATTTGCGCTGCTGGTACCGTCTGAACTATCTCTCATGACTCGACAAACGGGAGCGCCGCTCCAGATAGGCAGCCTTTTCTCCTCCTTTTTCCCGGTTGGGATACGTGTTGCGAGCAAAGATATGGCCCGCCGGGCGGCGAACGTCAGGCAGAAGGCGCAGCCGTCGATCCGCGCAACACCAGGCTGGTTGACACCAGGAATTCGCGCTGAATCTTCGCATCCTTCGGCGCCTCGGCCTGCTGCCGCAACGCTTCAAAGGCAGCCCGCGCCAGATCCCCGCGCGAGAGGCGAATCGTGGTTAGCGGTGGCAGCGTGAATTCCGCGAAGGCGATATCGTCCAGGCCAACCACTGAGAGATCCTGCGGCACGCGCAGGTCTTCGAGGTACGCGGCGCGCAGCACGCCGATCGCCGTCATATCGTTCGAGCACACAATTGCCGTCGGCCGCACGGGCAGCGCCTGCAGCTTCTTGAAGCCCGCCACGCCGCCCTTCAGCGTGTGGTCGCACTCGATAACCCACTTCCTTTGCAGCAGCAATCCGGCATCGTTCATCGCCGTGCGAAAGTCATTCTCACGCGTTACCGCAGAGTGAATGTTGTGCGGTCCTGAGAGAAAGGCGATCCGGCTGTGTCCCAGCTTCGCCAGGTGATTTACCGCCTCGCGCATGCCTGTCGTGTAGTCCAGCAGAATCGTGCTGGCTTTGGGGTCGCGCAGGCGGAACTCCGCCAGCACAATGGGAATATCGTGAAACGCAAGCCGGTCCAGCACCGGCTCCTCCTCGCCAAAGGTCAGAATCGCCACGCCCTCGACCTTGCGCTCGATCATGCGCCGCACGCACGTTGTCAGCACCGCCGGGTCGCTGTTCGATGAGCTCACCAGGATCTCGTAGCCATGCGCCACGGCGATCTCTTCAAAGCACTGGATCAGCTCCGGGAAAAACGGGTTGGTGATGTTCTCGACAATGATGCCCAAAATGCGGCTGTGCCCCGACACCAGGCTCCGCGCATGCGTATTCGGAAAGTAGTTGAGCTGTTCAATTGCTTGCCACACCCGCTTCGTCAGCCGGTCGCTCACCACCGGCGACCCGTTGATGGTCCTCGATACAGTGGCGATCGATACCTTGGCCAGCGCAGCCACGGCGCGAATATCCGGTGTTTTGTCGGCAGCCTTCCGCGTTCCTTTTCGAGCCACGAACCGATCCCTGAAAGCAGAAAATTCGTACAAATGAAAGCAAGGTTATAGTACAAGCCCGAATCCAACTGCCGTGCGCTTCTTGTGGTTCCTAAGCGTCCTCTTCGGCCATCAGCAGCCGCAGATCGCGCAGGTTCTGACCGGTCGGCCCCGTCACCACCGCATCTCCGAGCGCGGTAAACAGGGGACAGGCATTGAACGTGCGCAGCGATTCTCTATGGTCGAATCCAAATGCGCGGGCCCGTTCGATCGTTGTCGGATCGGCAATTGCTCCCGCATTCTTCGTGTTCCCGTCAACTCCATCCGAGCCTGCGCTCAGAACTGTCAGCCGTTTTCCCGCGTACCCCGCCAGGTCCGCCGCGCACTCGAGCGCAAACTGCTGGTTGCGGCCTCCCGCCCCCGGTGTCCGATCCATCGTCACCGTTACTTCGCCCACCGAGATCAGGCACAGCCTCGGGTGGTGCGCGCGCAACTCGTGGAAGCGTTGCATCAGATAGCGCGCGGCATCGGCGTAATCCCAGTCATCGCAGGCGTTGTCCACGGCAACAAAGAAGCCCGCGTTCTGCGCCCGCGCCCGCGCATTCTCCACCAGGTCGTGCGTCGAGAGAAGCACCTCAAAAACCGAGTCCCGAAAGGCTTCGTTCTCGCCTGAGAGCGCGGCAGCCGCCGTGATGGTGCGCGCGTGTTGCCCTGACCGCGCCAGCCGCGGCAGAAACCCCGTCAGCCGGCTCTTGTCGCCCGGCGATTCCGGCAGATCCTCACGCTCAAAGAAAGCAGAAACCTTCGCCGGCAGCTTCTCCGTCAGGTTGTACTTTGACAGCACCGCGCGCACATCGGCGACTGTTGAGTGATCTGGGCTGCTGGGGCCTGATGAGAGTGCATCGAGCGAGCGCAGCGGCACATCCGGCAGCAGCACCGATACCTTCATCGCATCCGGTGCCGCCATCGCCAGGCGTCCGGCCTTGACCGCGGAAAAGTGCTTGCGCAGGGTGTTGATCTCATTAATTGGCGCGCCAGAGGCCAGCAGCGCTTCGTGAAAAGCGATTGTCTCCCCCAGGCTGATTTGCGGGTCAATCGGCAGATCGAACATCGCCGAGCCCCCGCCCGAGATCAGGAAGAAAACAATCGTATCCTTGCGCGCCTTCTTGAGCAGCGCTAGTGCCGCCCTGGCCGCCGCAAACGAGTCTTCGTTCGGCAGCGGGTGGCCCCCATCGAAGTAGCGAATGCGCCAGTTGCGTTTCTTCGGCAGGTATTTCGAGCAACAGATGCCGCGCAGCCCCTTGCGCCGCTTCATCCGCTCCAGCAGCACGTCGAGCATCGGGCCCGCGGCCTTGCCCAGCGCGATCACAAAGACGCGGCGATAAGCCAGCAGGTTGATTGACTCAGGTCCGCTGCCGTCTGCCAACAGGCGGTGCATCACACTTCCTTCAAAACGGATCCGCCGGTCAAACGCTGATTCGATATTGCACGCTTCCAGCGCTCCGGTAAAAATTTCGGTTGCCTCGGCGTGCAGAGAGTCCAGAGCAGTGTCGCCGCTCACTGGGGTCATCGAAGTTGCTCCACGAGCCAGCCGGCGATTGTGTTCTGCATCGCCTCAAGCTGGCCGGCAAAAAAGTGATCGGCGCCGGGTAGGAGCACCAACTTTTTGGGTTCGGCCGTGGTGGCGGCCACACGTCGTAAGTCCGCAGCGGGAGCGTACTGGTCGCAATCCCCGCTGAGAAACAGCTTAGGAAGAAAACATGAATGAAGAAAACCGTATTGATATTGCCGCCCCTCGGCTTCGGTTGGAAGCCCCAGGGCAATTGCCGCGCGCACATTCATATCAAGGCCGCCGCTCGCTGAAACATCACAACACGCCTGCAAAGCCATTGCCGCTCCAAAGCTGAAACCGGCAACCACAACAGGCCGTCTGTATTCACGTGCGAGCCACCCAAGCGCGGCCAGAGCGTCTCCACTCTCTGCTTGCCCGTCGTGCCTGCCTTCGCTCAGGCCCGTGCCGCGAAAGTTGAATCGCAGCACCGGCCAGCCCAGCCCGAACTCCGGCGCGTTCAGCGCCTTCATCGCGTGGTACACAACTTTGTTGTGCATGGTGCCCCCGCCTTGCGGGTGGGGATGGCAAACAAGCGCAGCGAACGGTGCATCCGCGTCTCCCTCGTTCAGGAGTGCTTCAAGCCGCCCGGCAGGACCAGTCAGTGCAACGCTGCGCAACATCGAACGCCCGGCTCCGGAAAGCGGGTGAACGGATATCGATGTGGAGATCATTCCACGGTCTATTCTACCCACACTTTGCTGGCCGATGAACGCAGATTTAAGCGGAGGTAAATCGCTCAACTCGCGCTCCCCGGGCCCTCCCTTTGACAGCGCTCATGCGCGGAGGCTCGCCGCGGCAACCGTAAGGTATGCTGGCAGCATCATGTTTGTTCCGCAGCCCCTTGATCCCATCCGCTTTACGCGGGAACTGGTCGATATCGAATCCATCACCTACCATGAGGGCGCGGTGGGCGATTTCCTCGCGGACTTTCTCGCTGGCCTGGAATGGGCTGTGGAAAAGACGCCGGTGCCGCAGCCGCCCGACAGCGCATCGGCCGACGCCCGCTGGAATGTTTACGCATCGATCCCGGGCAGAGCGCCCGACCTCGTCTTCTCAACTCATCTCGATACCGTTCCGCCCTACATACCCTTTAGCGAAGATGCTGACTACATGTACGGCCGGGGCGTCAGCGATGCCAAGGGCATCATGGCCGCGCAGGTCGCTGCTGCCGAGGCTCTGCGCAATGCCGGCTTTTCGGTCGGGATGCTCTTCGTCAGCGGAGAAGAGCGCGACTCCGCCGGCGCCAAGGTGGCGAACACCTCGCCCCGGGGCAGCCGCTTCCTCATCAACGGCGAACCGACGGATAATCGCCTGGCCCTCGCCTCGAAAGGCGCATTGCGCACCGTCTTTCGCGCTTCCGGCACCATGGCGCACTCCGCCTATCCTGAACTTGGCGACAGCGCCATCCACAAGCTCGTCGAAGTTCTTCGCAGGCTGCTCGAGCTCGACCTCCCGGTTACCGAAGACGTTGGCCCCAGCACTCTCAACATCGGCCAGATCCACGGCGGCCACGCGCCCAACGTCATTGCGGACAAAGCCGAAGCGCAGGTGCTCATCCGCCTCGTCGGCGACTCGGCTCCCGTCCGCGCCGCCGTGCTCAAAGCTGCTCAAGGCCTCGCCGATGTCGACTTCACCCTCGAGATTCCCTTCGTGCGCATGCGCGCCGTCGACGGTCTGCCCACCATGATCGCCAAGTTCACCACCGATATTCCGCAGCTTTCCAACTGGGGCGAGCCGCTTCTGCTCGGCCCGGGTTCCATCCACGTTGCCCACACGCCCTTCGAAAAGCTGGCCAAAAAAGAACTGCTCGAAGCGGTGGAGTTATACGTCAAAGTAGCGCGCCAATTGCTCGCCTGAGCATTCCAGGGAGAACTTGATGACTGAATCCATCTACGACATTCCGCTTCACAGGATCAGCGGCGAACCCGCGTCACTCGCCGAGTTCAAGGGCAAGGTCATTCTTGTCGTCAACGTCGCTTCCAGGTGCGGCCTCACCCCTCAATACGAGGCGCTCGAGAAGATCTATGAGCAGTACCGTGGCCAGGGGCTCGTCGTCGCCGGCTTTCCCGCCAACGACTTCCGCAGCCAGGAGCCCGGTTCCGACGTTGAAATTCAGCAGTTCTGCACCGCGAACTACGGCGTCCAGTTTCCCATGTACAGCAAGATCACCGTCGTCGGCCCGGATAAGCATCCGCTCTATGCGCAGCTAATTACGACGCAGCCGAAAGCCACCAGCTTTGCCGAGGTCCCCTTCGCGCAGACGCTCAAAGGCTACGGCATCGACACGCTGCCCGCGCCCGAGATCCTCTGGAATTTTGAGAAGTTTCTGGTCAGCCGTTCCGGCGAAGTCGTCCAGCGCTTTTCGCCCGAGACCGAGCCCGACGCTCCGCAGCTCATCGCCGCCATTCAGGCAGAGCTAGCGAAAGGGTGAAGCAAATGCGGCCTGTGGGTGCGGCCTATGGGTCGTCTCTAGAACGCCTGCGCATGAATCAGGACAGGAGGCGCGGCCGCGATCTTTCTTCTGATCTCATCCTCGTTGCGGAGAAAGAGCGTATTGCCCGAGCTCATGTTCTTTCCTGTTCCCAGGGGTATCAGCTTTCTCCCGAACGGCTCGTATTTATACGGCCTGAAGCCGAATTCGCGCAGCGCAGCCAGGGTGGTCTCTTCGTCAAAGCCATAGCGACGGCCCGAGCCGTTCAGCTCCATCACGATCGAATGAAGGGAAGGCCTGGCCAGCGTCTTCGTTGCGCCGCGCAGCACCGCAGTTTCAAATCCCTCCACATCGATTTTCAGAAACGCAGGCGCCTCATCGCATAAAACGGAATCCAGCGCGCGCACTGGTACGGTGATCGCCGTGGCGCTCTCCTCGTCGTTAGCAATCACGTGATTGATGCAGGTTTCTCCGCCCGTGGTGAAGCGCAGCATCTCCTCGCCGCTCGATAATCCAATATTCATCGCAACCACCCTGGACGACAGGTGGTTGATTGCGAGGTTGTCCATCAGTCTCTTGTAAGTGGAAGGCGCTGGCTCAAAGCAATAACTGCGCGCCCCCTTCACGCCCGACGCCAGCAGCGTATACGACCCTATGTTCGCACCGATATCGACAAAGAGATCATCCGAGTTGAGCACGTGCAGCAGATAAGCCATCTCTTCAAAGTCGTGCAGGCCGCAGTAGAGATTCCCCGTGAACCCCGTCTCGCCGCGGCGCACGATCACCCGCACACCCGGCATCCACTCGTACACAGCAGGACCGGGAAGCAGGCGGCTGCCTAACTGCCACTGGAGAAAACGAAGCATCGCGCGCGTCTTCTGCCGCCTGTTCAGCGGGTGATCAGTAATAAATTCGAGCGTCTTCGCGAGGGGCATCCAGGGCTCCATCTTGAACCGTAACGCAGTTGCGTCTCAGAACGTCGTCCGCCGGCATTGCGCCGGCATTCACTGCGGCTTGGTGCTCATTGTTGCACTCTCGGGGCAGGAGCAGCTCTACTTTCACGGTTTCAAAGTCTTCGCTTCCAGCCGTCCTGTCATCCATCGGCCCTCTTCTCCATCTGCTGCCGCTCTTGCGCTCGCTATGCGCGCTGTCAAGGCCGGGAATCCGCGTGCTCTCCGATCTCTTTTCAGGAGCGCATGCGAATCCCTAATCTGTTGGAAGTCACGTGGGTACGATGCGGCACGGCATCGGGCGCGTTGTCCCCGTGGCGCCGTATTTTCCGCCGCGAGCTGCGCCCCGCTGCTGGCAACTCCGCCCGTCCTCCATGTATCCTCAGCCCATGTCATCTCACTCCCCGCTCACCGGCGCCGCTAACGAGCTTGAAACCGCTGCATCGTCGTACCTCCGCTCGGCGCGCCATCAGCCGGTGCAATGGCATCCGTGGGGTAGTGAGGCCTTTTTGCGGGCCCAAACTGAAAACAAGCCCATCCTGCTCGATATCGGCGCCGTCTGGTGCCATTGGTGCCACGTCATGGACCGCGAATCCTACGAGGACACTGAGCTGGCCTGCATCATCAACGAGCACTACGTCGCCGTCAAGGTCGATCGCGACGAGCGCCCCGATGTGGATGCGCGTTACCAGGCCGCCGTCGCAGCCATCAGCGGCCAGGGCGGCTGGCCTCTCACCGCATTTCTCACGCCCGATGGCCGCCCCTACTTCGGCGGAACCTACTTTCCGCGCGACGACCGTTATGGCCGGCCCGGATTCGGCCGGGTCCTGCTTACCATGGCCGATGTGTGGCGCGACCGCCGCGAAGAAGCTCTTGAGTCGGCCTCGAGCGTCATGAACGCCATCGAGCACAATGAAGGCTTCTCAGGCCGGGGCGGGGAACTCACACTTGGCCTCGTCGACAAGATCGCCGCATCCGCGCTCGCGCAATTTGACGCGCGCAACGGTGGTTTCGGCGCGCAGCCCAAATTTCCTCATCCCGCGGCTCTCGATCTGCTTCTGCAGCTTGCCGTCAACCGCGGCAACCAGCAGGCCGCGACAGCCTTCACCGTCACGCTTGAGAAAATGGCGCGCGGCGGCGTCTACGATCAGCTCGCCGGCGGATTCCATCGCTACAGCGTCGACGAGCGCTGGGTCGTGCCCCACTTCGAGAAGATGCTGTATGACAACACCGAGCTGCTGCGCAACTACGTTCACGGCTTTCAGAGCTTCGTTCGCGATGACTTCCGCCAGACCGCTCTCGAAATCGTGACCTGGCTCGACGCCGTCATGACCGATCGCGAGCGAGGTGGCTTCTATGCCTCGCAGGATGCCGACATCAACCTGGACGACGATGGCGATTACTTCACCTGGACCCTCGATGAAGCCCGCCCCCTGCTCACCGCCGATGAACTCGCCGTCGCCACTCTCTACTGGGACATCGGCGAACTCGGCGATATGCAGCACAATCCCGCGCGCAACGTCCTCCATCGCAACTACACACTCGATGAAGTCGCCGTCAGGACCGGCACTTCCGTCGCCACCGCGCAGGCCCTCGTCGGCTCCGCGCACCGTAAGCTGCTCGCCTCGCGCCTCACGCGCCCCACGCCCTTCATCGATCAGACTCTCTATACCGGCTGGAACGCCATGGCGATCACCGCCTATCTCGAAACCGCGCGCGTTCTGCGCTCCGGCTCCACGCGGGACTTCGCTCTGCTCACGCTGAACCGGCTGCTCAACGAGGCGTGGGATGGAGACGGCGAACTCTATCACGTCATCGCCTATCCCGGAGGCACAACACCGCCGCAGCGCATCGCCGGCACGCTTGATGACTATGCCTTCACCGTGCATGCCTGCATCGACGCATGGCTCGCCTCCGCCGAGGTGCGCTTCTACTATGCGGCCATCAAGCTCGCCGATGCCATAATCGCTCGCTTCTATGACGGCACCGCGGGAGCCTTCTACGATGCCGCCCTGCCTTCCGGCGGAGCTCCGCCTCTCGGAGCGCTGGGCGCACGGCGCAAGCCGCTCCAGGATTCGCCCACTCCCGCCGGCAATCCAACCGCGGCTTCCGCACTCCTGCGTCTTGAATCGCTTTCCGGCCGTGCGGACGACCGCGCGATCGCCGAAGACACCCTCGAATCCTTCGCCGGCATCGTCGAGCACTTCGGCCTCTACGCTGGCAGTTATGGCCTCGCGCTCGAGCGCCTTCTCCTCGACCCCATCCAGGTTGTCATCGTCGGCTCGGGCCCCGAGGCCGACCGCCTCGAAGCCACCGCGACCTCCGGCTTCGCCGTCAACAAGACCGTCATCCGCCTCGCTCCGTCGCAGCTCGTTGCCAATCAGCTACCCGAGGCTCTCGCTGAAACCCTGCTTCACGTGCCCGCGCCGGCCAATGCATCCGCATGGGCCATGCTCTGCCGCGGCCGCACCTGTCTGCCACCCATTACCGACGCAGACGCGCTATTGAGCGAACTTGGCGCCCCAGCCTGACGCTTCAGTCCTGACGCCCCGCATCGCGCGCGTCAGCTTCCGCTGAAAGGATTCGACTCTACCGGCTTGATCGTCGTCGGATCCTTCGCCGCTGCCTGTGTCGTCGTCTGCCGCACCGGCGCCGTCGAGGGTGGAACCGGACATACGCCCGTCTCCGGATCGGCAAAGGAATTGAAGACGCGATTCGGATCGCCCGGCAGCATGTGATTCTCTTCAAGCGCATTCCGCACCAGGCGCTGGAACTCCCGCATCGGCGCATATTGCCTGGTCGCAATCGTCTTCAACTGCACGGGAATAATCATCTGCGATCCGCGCAGCGAATCGACCCCCAGAATCTGCGGATCGTCCACAAAGTCTTCCTTGTACTGCGGGCTCGTGCGCACTTCCATCGCCACCTTTTTCAGCAGCGCAATCGCCCTCTCCGGGTCAACCGAGAAATCCACGCTCACGTTCACCGTCGCTACTGAGAAGTCTGCGCTCGCGTTGGCAACCGTTGTGATCTGCGAGTTGGGAATCACGTAGAGAGTTCCATCTCCCCCGCGCACCGTCGTCTTGCGCAGCGTCATCCACTCCACCTTGCCCGTGATCCCCGCAATTGTCACCGTGTCGCCCACGCTGAACTGCGCCTCGATCAGAATCAACGTGCCGTTGAGTACGTCCTTGACTAGATTCTGTGCAGCCAGGCCGATGGCTACACCGGCGATTCCGGCAGACGCCAGCAGTGGCGCTAAATCCACGCCGACTGCGTCCAGGAATTGCAGGCCCACGATCGCGCCGATAATCGCCAGCCCCGTGGTGCGAATCACCCCCACCAGCGTCTTCACCTGCGCTGCGCGGCCCCGCGTTGCCGCATGCGCCTCGGCCGCCTTGATCGTGCGCGCCGAGATCAGGCGCAGCAACCAGTTGAGAATGAATGCGATGATCGCGACGCCGATCAGGTGCGGCAGCTTCAGTCGCACAAATTCCTGGA
>JBATYG010000496.1:0-2445 GCA_049673945.1 Occallatibacter sp. | reverse complement strand
GAAGAGGCTGAGGGGCATCGACACGACTCCCAGAGAAAGAGGAATAAGTCGGAGACCTTGCTGGGGCAGGTGCGCCACAACGGCCGACGCCATTGCATTCACCATCCCCGTTCCCTTCATGATGCCGGTGAATGCGCCGGCGGCGAAGAGAATGCTCGCCATGAAAATCGCGGCAGGCGCGTGCGCGGCGATTCTCTCCTGCTGTGCCTTGAGGCTAGGGAAATTCAGGGTGAGAGCAATGACGGTGCCGAGCATGAAGGCGATCACCGGATCAACCTTTCCACTGATCATGACACCCAGGACAATGAGGGTAATAACCACGTTGTCGACGAAGAAGCGGGGATGTCCATTGGGAGCGCCGCTCGCAGGCTGGTCGGCGGCGGCCGGGCCAGGCTGCAGATTCAGCCGGCGCTCCTCGCGGAGTCCCAGTATGGCCGCGGTTGCAAACACGAAGGCGAGTCCGACAATCTGCACGCCGATCATGGGAAGAAAGATGGCCGAGGGTGTGAGGTGCAGTGCCGCGGAAGCGCGCAATGTGGGGCCCGTCCACGGCAGAAAGTTTACGCCGGCGGCCATCGATGCGACGCATGCAAGAATGCGGCGATCGATACCGAGTTCGTCATAGAGCGGCAACAGCGCGGGAATGGTGACGAGAAAGGTGACGGCGCCCGAGCCGTCAAGATGCACGAGCAATGCCAGCAGAGCGGTTCCGGGAACGATGCGCGACGGTCTGCGGCCTACCACGCGCAGCAGCCAGGCGATGAAGGGCTTTAGCATTCCCGCATCGGTCATAATGCCGAAGAAGAGAATTGCGAAGACGAACATGCCGATGACGCCGGAGATGCTTTCGATGCCGGCGAGCATGAACTTGCCGGTGCGCAGTCCGAAGCCGCCGCAAAGCGCCGCGAAAACGGGGATGGCGATCAGCGCGACGATCGGCGATATCCTCTTGCTGAGGATGCCGGCCATGAGTGCGAAGATGGTGAAAACGCCAAGAGCGGCTAGCAGCATGAGTCACAGAACTCTTGCAGAATTGTTCTAAGAAACTATAGGGGATGAATACCCTTGTTGAGAATGTCTAAAGCTGCCCTCGATGCGGGATTCGCAGGCATGCATCTCTGATGCAGGCTTGGGCGTTTGCAGAAAATGAAGAGAAGATACTTGCGACGGTCCGCCCGCCTAGGAGCGAAAGAGGCCGCGCAATCGGCTGATTCCCTCGCGAATCTCCCGTTCGCTGAGCCGCGCAAAGCCGAGGATGATGCCGGGACGGCTTCGCTTGCCCACGTAATACTCCGAGATACCGTAGATGCCGACGCCGCGTTCGGCGGCGCGCGCAACCACGGCTGTCTCATCGATCCGCTGACGGGGCCATAGAACGACGTGCGCCCCAGCGCCCTGCCCGGTGACTTCGACTTCATCGCCAAAGACCGCCTCAACCGAGGTCAGCAGTGCGTCGCGTCGTGCGGCATTACTGCGCCGAACCCGCCGCAGAAAGCGCTCATAGAGGCCGCTTGCGATGAATTCCGCGAGCGTCTGCTGCTCCAACGTTGACGTGTGCCGGTCGCAAAGCCACTTTGCCGTGGTCAAAGCCGGCATCAGCGATCGCGGCGCCACCAGGTATCCGAGCCTCAGCGCTGAAAATACGGTTCGCGAAAATGTCCCGATGTAGAGCACCCGGCCTTCGCGGTCAAGCCCCTGCAGCGATTCGAGCGCCTGGCCACCATATCGGAACTCGCCGTCATAGTCGTCTTCCACGATCAAAGCGCGATTTCGCTTGGCCCAGTCCAGCAGGGCGAGCCTGCGTGCCAGGGGCAGCACGGCTCCGGTGGGAAACTGGTGCGACGGCGTCACAAAAACCATGCGGACCCCTGCGGGAATTCTGTCGGCGAGAATTCCATCGCCGTCTACCGGCACTCCCCGCAGCCGCGCACGGGCTGCGCGCAACACTTCGCGTGTTCCCTGGTAGCCGGGATTTTCGACGGCGATGCGATCGCCTGCCTCAACCAGCACACGCACAATCAGATCGAGTGCCTGCGCCGAGCCATTCAGTATAAGAATCTGCGAGGCGTCGCACTGCACGCCGCGCGATCGCTTGAGGTAGGCGGCAATCGATTCGCGCAATTCCAGCGAGCCCGCTGTGGCTCCGTAATCCAGCTCGCGCACCGGCGCCATCCGCGCATTGCGCAGCAGCATACGGCGCCAGGCCTGAAAGGGAAAGAGGTCAATATTACTTCTTCCGTAAATAAAGTCGTAGCGTAGGGCCCGCCGGGAACGTTTCAGATGGTTCAGCTCAAGATGCGCGGCATTCACGCGCTCTCCGTAGCGCGACAAGCGAAAAGTCGCTGAGCCTGCCCACTTTTGCATTGGTTTCAGATTCAGGGTTCCCGTCACGTAGGTTCCCGAGCCCTGCCTGCCCGACACATAGCCTTCGGCCAGCAACTGCTC
>JBATYG010000495.1:0-2816 GCA_049673945.1 Occallatibacter sp. | reverse complement strand
ACGGATACCGGGCGTATCTTAGCGACGAGCGACAAAGAAATGGGGAAAAATGGCCCCGGCCCGAAGGGTTGCGGCGTATATCCGCCCATACTTCATTGTCGGCCTTGACTGTGGGCCCGCCACAGCCAGCGGCCTCCGCTTCGTCTGGACGAATATCCCCGCGCAACGCCGCTCGTCCCTATACGTCGATACACCCTCAGCCTCACGGCTGAGGCTTCTGCAGCAATTTGCAACACAGCCTCAGCCGCCTCTGCTCTTTGCCGATGGAGATGCTATGGGGTGGCTGGCATGTCTACCGCAAAGCAGCGTACACCTTCGTTCCTACCGTCGCGCCTTCCATCATCTCCACCATCCCTACCATCTTTGGACCCGCTGACCGGCGTCTACGACCGGACCACGCTGCTAGCGATGCTCTTCCGCGAGACGGACCGCGCACAGAGGATGAAAACATCCCTCTGCCTGCTCCTGGTCGGCGTTGCAGTGGCTCCCGATGCCTTCCCCTACCCGAGCCCGCCCATCTATCACGATCTGTTGCGCCAGACCGCGAGCCGGCTGACGCGGCAACTGCGCAGCTATGATCTGCTGGGCCGCATCGCAGAGTGCGCATTCCTCGCCGTGCTGCCGGGGTGCGATGCTCTTGATGCGTTTTCGCTTGCCGAGCGCGTTGACCGAGAGGTCTTTGGGAAGCAATTCATTGTTGGCTGCAACTCGATCCACGTGACGGCGCGCTTCGGCGTCGCTTTGAGTGCAGGCCGATCGCCGATCGTCGTTTTGCGCGAAGCTGAAGAGGCGATGCGCCAGGCCGAGGAGCGCGAATCCAGCCCGGCATCGAATGCAGAGCGTCAGTGCGCCACGGATTCCACAAGCGAATCGGCCGCGTTCGCGACGCCCAGAAACTCCTGAAACACTCCGTTCGAAAGCAGGCGCCCTCGAGGCGTCAGGCGCACGTTTTTGCCCACTGTCTGCACAAGACCGTCTTCTTCGAGGTGCCGAACCACCTCAAGCGCGCGCGCGACGCGCTTCCCGCCAAATTCGCGCTTCAGCGGGGCGGGATCGACGCCCGCATTCAGCCGCAGGCCGAGAAACCATGCTTCTTCATGTTGACTTTCGGGAGAGAGCCACGCCGTCTCCACCGCCGTCTCCAACTCAGAATCAGGCCCCGCCAGATACGCCTTCAAATCGTCGGTCGTCTTCGACCGCAGCACGTAGCCTGAGTCGCCGCGCAGCCTGCCTGGCCTCGCGGACTTTTCCGCCTCAAGCGCCGACGAGGCATCGAGGCCCAGGCCAAGGTAGGGCCGGCGTTGCCAGTAGCGTAGATTGTGACGCGAAGAGAAACCGTCGCGGGCAAAATTGGAAATCTCATATTGCCTGAGCCCTGCGGCTGCCAAGCGCTCAATCGCGGTCTCGTACATGCGCGCAATGGCCTCGTCGCTGGGCACCAGATCCGCATGGTAGCGTGCCCCGCCGGCCAGCATCTCCCGGCCCAGGCGTGAGTCTTCGTCGACCTCGAGCATATACACACTCGCATGCGGCACTTCGGTGTCGATCAGCACGGCCAGCGATTCATCCCACGAGGCATACGTCTGCCCTGCGAGCCCGGCGATCAGGTCGAGATTCAGATTGGCAATTCCCGCCCCGCGCAAGCGGCGCAGATCGTCGAGCACCATCGCCCGGTTATGCAGACGCCCGCTCACCTGCGCTTCGCGATCGATGAACGACTGCACTCCAAGGCTGACGCGATTGACCCCGGCCTTCACCAGTGCCTCGATGGTGGCATCGGCAAGCTGCCCCGGGGCGCACTCGACCGTGATCTCCGCGTCCTTCTCTACCTTGAACTCCGCGCGCATCGCTGCAAAGAGACGCGCGATAAGCTCAGGCTCGAGCAGGCTCGGCGTTCCTCCGCCGAGGTAAATGGTGTCGACCGCCCGGGCAAGCGACACGCCCATCTCGCTGGCCCAGGCCGGCGAGGCTTTCAGGTCGGCGATGAGCCGGTTTACATAGCGCTCGTGGTCGCCTGCGGGATACACACCGGAGGCAAAGTTGCAGTAGGTGCACTTTGAGCGGCAAAACGGAATGGAAAGGTAGAGGCCGAGCTTATCGCCGGCGGAGCCTGCCATGCATCCATTGTTTCATGGGCCCATTGCGCCGTTGCCTGGCAAGGTGCACCCACGTGCCAGAATGAGAAAGAGGAGGCCCGATTGAAATCGCTGCCCGTTCTGGCCATCGCGATGGTCCAGTTGTTTCTTTGCCTTGCTCATTGGTTTCTCTATCGCACGTGGATTGATTTCTGGTGGCCCTTGAGCGCGCAGGCCACGGACGCGCTGCGCGTGGCATTCCTCCTGCTCTCGTTTCTCTTCCTGGCCGCCACGGTGCTGAGCTTTTCCGTCGCCAATCGGTTCGTCACATTCCTTTACCGGGCGGCCTGCCTCTGGCTGGGCCTGCTGAACTTTCTCTTCTGGGCGGCGTGGATCGCCTGGATCATCGACCTTGCGCTCCGTATCGTCGTGCCCACCAGCGTGCGTCTGCAGATCCGCCCCTGGCTGGCCGGCGGACTCCTCCTTGCGGCGATCGCCGTGACCATCTACGGGCTCGTCAATGCCCGCAGAATCAGGCTGAGGCGAGTGTCAATCAAGCTGGCGAATCTGCCGGCAGCGTGGGTTGGCCGTACCGCGCTGGTGGTGAGCGATATTCACCTGGGCAACATCAACGGCGAGCGTTTTGCGCGGCGCATCGCCGCCATGGCCCGGCAGCTTGATCCCGACATCATCTTCATTCCCGGCGATCTCTTCGATGGAATGAAGGTGAATCCCGAGAGA
>JBATYG010000494.1:0-9910 GCA_049673945.1 Occallatibacter sp. | reverse complement strand
GCCGTGGCAAACTGCCGCGCAGTGCTGCTGGCCGAGAAAGCGCAGACGATGGCGCCAGCTATCGCCATTGCGAGCGGGACCGCGGCGGTGGGGTTCGCGGTGGCGAGCGCGCTCACCGAACACGCTGCATGGCGCGCAAGCGGGGTCGAGATGGGGTGGATCATCGTCCCGACGACGCTGGCCACCCTGCTGCTTTTCTGGCTGATGCGGCGCATGAACGCGGCGGCAATGACAACACGTTACGTGATTGCGCCGCTGATTGCGAATCTGATCGGGCTCGCCCTGCTGCGGCCCACGGTGAGCCTGCGCGCGGGACTGGGGCTCGCGTTGATCGCGGCTGGAGCGGGCTCGCTGTTGCTTGCGCGGAATGGGAAACCGGAGAACATCGACGCGCCGCAGACGTTGCATCTGGAGTGATCGGGGTGCGGCGGCGATTTGTTCGAGACGCGCGTCGTCCGCTAAGATGGCGAGCGGATTTCCGCAGGCTTATTTCCGGATACAGGAGAGAATCGATGCGCCGGTTCGCCGCTGTTCTTGTCGTGCTCCCTTTGATGATCTTCGCCGTGGTTCTCCTTGAGCCGGTAACGATTGCAGCGCAAAGCGGCGCGACTTCGCCGCCGGCGAACGCACCCTACAGGAATTCGAGTCTGCCAGTGGAGAAGCGCGTGGCCGATCTATTGAGCCGTATGACGCTCGAGGAGAAGGCGACGATGCTCTCCGGTTCCGGGTGGATGGAGTCGGCGCCGATCGAGCGACTGGCGATTCCGGCGATCAAGATCGCCGATGGCCCGATGGGCGTGCGCTCGTGGGCCGGCAGCTCGGCGATTACCAGCGGCGCCAATGCGTCGATGAAGGTGGAGTCAACCTCGTTCCCCTCGGGCGAGGCGATGGCGGCAACATGGGATACCGATCTTGTGCATCGCGAGGGCGAGGCAATTGGGCAGGAGGTGAAGGCACTGGGACGCGACATGATCCTGGGGCCAACGGTGAACATCAATCGCCAGCCGCTGTGGGGCCGCAACTTCGAGGGCTATGGCGAAGACCCTTATCTCTCTGGCCAGCTTGCCGTGGCGTATATCAAAGGTGTGCAGAGCGAGGGCGTGATTCCCTCGGTGAAGCACTTTGCCGCGAACAATGAAGAGTATGAACGCCATCGTGTGAACGCGACCATCGATGAGCGTACGCTGCATGAGATCTACCTGCCGGCATTCAAGGCCGCGGTACAGCAGGGCGGCGTGTGGAATGTGATGTCGGCCTACAACAAGGTCAACGGCGTGCACTGCGCGGAGAATACCTACCTGCTGAACGATGTGCTCAAGAAGGAATTCGGATTCAAGGGGTTCGTGGTCTCGGACTGGGGCAGCACGTACTCGACTGCGCCGACCGTGAATGCGGGGATGGACCTCGAGATGCCGGGTGGTCCGCCAATGCAGAAGTGGCTCGCAAATCCGCGGACGCAGCAGAGCGGAAATGGCGATGGATGGCTGGTGCCGGAGAAAGTGCTTGCCGCGGTGAAGGCGGGTGAAATCTCCGAAGCAACGATTGATGACAATGTGAGCCGCATTCTGCGCGTTATCTTCCTGAGCGGGATCTTCGACCATCCCCACACAGGCGGAGGCGAGGTGGACACGCCCGGGCAGCGAGCCGTGGCACGCCAGGGCGCAACGGAAGGCATTGTGCTGTTGAAGAACGCCGGCAACCTGCTGCCGCTGGATCTGACGAAAATCCGCTCCATCGCTGTGATCGGGCCAAATGCCGCAGTGGCGCGGACGGGCGGGGGTGGCAGTTCGCTGGTGCGCCCGAAACATGCCATCGCGCCGCTCGACGGAATCAAAGACCGCGCCGGCAATGGCGTGCAGGTGACTTATGTGCTCGGCGTGGGGATGGAAGGAGAGGACCCGGCGCAGGACACGCTCGACGCGCGTGCGAAGGCGCTGAAGGAAGCGGTGGAAACCGCCGCAAAGGCCGATGTTGCGATTGTGGTGGTGGGCCGGTCCAACAAGCTCGAGTCAGAAGGCTTCGATGTAAAGACGATGGACCTGCCTGCAGGACAGGATGCTCTGATCGCAGCCGTGGAGCAGGCGAATCCGCACACAGTGGTCGTGCTGAATACCGGCGATCCGGTAACGATGACCCAGTGGGTCGATAAGACGCCGGCGCTGCTGGATATGTGGTATGGCGGGCAGGAGGGCGGCAGCGGACTCGCGGCGATCCTGTTCGGCGATGCGAATCCCTCGGGCAAGTTGCCGGTCACGCTGCCGAAGAAGTTTGAAGACTCACCGGCCGCAGCCAACTACCCGGGCGAGAACCTGGAAGTGAACTACGCCGAAGGAATCTATGTGGGCTATCGCTACTTCGACACGAAGAACGTGGAGCCGCAGTTCCCTTTCGGGTTCGGGCTCAGCTACACGACATTCGAGTACAGCAATTTGCATGTCGTGAACCGCACCGAGTTTGCAGGACAAACACCTATCCGCCAGGTTGTCGTCAGCCTTCAGGTGAAGAACACGGGATCGCGCGCAGGAGCTGAGGTGGTCCAACTGTACGTGCATGACGGCCACTCGAAAATTGACCGGCCGGTGCATGAATTAAAGGGATTCAAACGTGTCGAACTGCAAGCCGGCGAGGCCAGGGAAGTCCGGTTCCTCTTGGATCCAGCTTCCGCGTTCGCCTACTGGAACCCGGCAACGAAGGCCTGGCAAGTCGATCCGGGAACATTCGAAATACAGGTCGGTTCGTCGTCGCGCGATATACGGCTAAAAGCGTCTGTGACCGAAGCAAAAAGCAACCCGCAGGTCTCGTTCCATTGAGGGAGTTCAGATTCGCCTGAAGCGGCCACTACCTCGGCGCCTGGTAGGGCTCGACGCTCAGCATGTTCGAGAGGATGTTGCGCTCCTCGGGGCTGAAGGCGTTCTGGTAGCGGGCTGAGTTGAGCACGGTCTGGCGCTGATCGGGCGGAACCTCGCGCAGATCGCGGAAGGCGCCGCGCATCACAAACTGGCGATCGGTGGGGAGGGTTGTCCACTGGCGCGCGGAGGCGTTGATCTGCGCACGCTGCTGCGGCGAGAGGCGTTCAAGATTCTCCGCGCGTGCAAGGCGGCGCTGGCGCTGTGCTTCGGGCATCTGATCGACGCGATTCAACTGGCGCACGAGACGCTGCTGATCAGCCTGGGGTAGATTGCGGAAGCTCGGATCGCTTTGCAACATGCGCTGCTGCAATTGCGGCGGCGTATTGCGGTGCTCGTTGAGCCAGGCGCCGAGATGGCCGGGCGGGGCGTATCCGCCTCCCTGATAGCCGGAGCCCGAGTAGCTTGGGCGGTACCCCTGACCCTGATACGCCGGCCCCCGGGTGATGGGACGCTGCGCCGTGCCGGGACCGGCAGGCGTGGCGGGCCGAAAACTGTTCTGGGGCGCGGCCTGGCGATAGGGCTGGTACTGCGGATTCTGCGCTCCCCGATATGGCTGATACTGCGGAGGACTGGGCCGGTTAGCGTTCTGTGGCCTTGACTGACTGGCCCTGGGCGCCTGGCTGTGATTCGCCTGCGCATGCTGGCCGCCGCCATGAGGATGCTGGCCGGCGACAGCCGCGAGAGGCAGAGCGAGCAGCGCGGCAACAGCCGTGGCCGCTGCCAGGCATCGCGCCCTGCCGAACACACCCGTCTTTGCCGCCCCCATCATTGCTGTCCTTCCGGTCCCCGCCGTCGGCGTCTTTGCCTGTTTCAGCCACCGCTAGTTAACCATGTTGTCGCCGTTGTCGTTGTCCGAGATCGACTCGAGCTGGTCGAGCAACTGCGCATTATTGTCGAGCACCTGCAGATCATGCACTACGGCGGCTTGCGATGCAGGCGCCGCAGGCTTCTCATCCCAGTTGGTGAAGCCGAGATAAGTGCCGCCCCCCAGCAGCAGAATACCTGTCAATGCCATGGCGACCAAGGGCCGCGCATGGAGCTGCGGCCCGTAGAGGTAGCGGGCGCGCAGACGCTCAAACCAGCCGGCCGGCGCGGTCCGGCGCTCTTCGTCGAGCCGCGCGTTCATGCGGGTCAGAAAGTACGGATTGGGTTCAGGCACTCCCCAGCTATCCAGCAACCCCATCGTGGCGCGCAGCTCTTTCAGTTCGCTGCTGCAGGCCTCACATTCCGCAACATGAGCCACAACCCCGGCAGACGCAGTCTCAGGAGCAAGCAGCAAGTCAGCCAGCTTCTCGTCCATTCCCGCGCATTTTGTCTTCGGCCGTTCCATCGCTACCACCCCACTCTCCGCCGGTTTGTTTCCGGCTGATACTGCTTACACAAAATCCTTCAGTCTCTCTCTCAACGTTTGATAAGCGCGGAAGAGGAGGGACTTGGTTGCCGATTCGCTCAGATTCAGCACGTCCCCGATCTGCCGGTAATCCATGCCCTGGTACTTGTGCATCAGCACTGCCATCCGCTGACGCTCGGGCAGGGCCATCACGTGTTTTCGAATGGCGGCCATGCGCTCATCGCGAAGCAGGTTCTGCTCCACGCTTGGCTCATCGTCGGCTACATCCGGCGTCGTGCCCGTTTCTTCATCGGGCGCGTCGAGGTATACCGTCTGCGCCGAGCGCTCATGCCGTGTATCGCGCGCATGGTTAACAGCCAGATTCGTCGCGATGCGGTAAAGCCAGGTGGTGAACTTGGCTTCTGCCCGATAGCTCTCGCGCGAGCGGTACACGCGCAGAAACACTTCCTGCGCCAATTCCTCGGCAACCGCCTGATTGTGCGCCATCCGGAAGAGGAAGTGAATCATGGCCCGGTGGTACTTCTCAACCAGATAGTTGAAACCTGCTTCATCGCCGGCCGCAACCCGCAACATGACGGCGGCGTCGCTTGCTTCATCGACCCCGTAATTGGGCGCCTTGCCGGGATTCGCTCCCCGGTCCAAGCGGGAGGCGCCCGCTCCCAGCACCGGCTTGTCCAGGACCAGGGTTGCCATATCTTCTCGAACCCCAGGTGCGCCGGAAGGTTGCGCGGTTTCATCCTCTGTTTCTTCGACGTCCTGGTCCCCTTGAGAACCCGGTTCATTCGGCCGGGGAGCGGGGCCTGATCCCTGCCCCGGTTCCCCTGGGGAATCGGACGCCATCGCGAAGAGAAATGCGGGCCTGAGAGGGCTGACGGAGGGCGGCAGAAAGGCATGGATTCCACAGTGTACCACCGGGATGGGCCACGGCAGGGGCCCCCCGCCCGGTGCATTTTCTCTCGTCTTGCGGACCAATCTGGCTTTCCAAGACATTCGTGGTGTTCGGTATCCTTGCCGCAGCAGCAAAGCCGGCTGATCTTGGCCCTAAAGCCCCGCTGGTGTTACTCTAACCTACGGGAAGCCCCGAAGGCGCGACTGCGCACTTCTCTCGTTTGGGGCGGTTAGCTCAGCTGGTTAGAGCGCCTGCTTCACACGCAGGAGGTCCGGGGTTCGAGTCCCTGACCGCCCACCATAAGTGTATTGAAGACAACGGCTTACCTGACTGGTCAGAATTGAGTGACGAGAATGGAGGGCGAGCCCGATTTCTCTTGCCTTCGTGGCACGAAGTCCGCATGGGAAACCGCCTGATTGCCTCTTTCCGGGCCTGAGGGCCAAGATTACTTCCAAGGGTGCGCGAAGTCTAACCCCTGCGAGCGCTGTCGCGGCATTTGGGTCTTGCAACCCCGGGCCCTATTTGGTTATCCAAGTCAATACATGGGTTAGGTGTTCAATCCAGAGATGAGAGATTCTACGCCGAGGATTATCGGGCCTAGACTCGGTGTCGCACGATGAGCTCCCTGAACGCGTTTCGGTGGATGTATCGGACTTATTGCCACTTCCTCGCGTTCGCCGTTGGCGCCGTTCTGCCCACCCGACTCTGGTATTCGACCCTTGTTCGAATCTGCTTTCTGCATTCCGTGGTCGTGCGCCCGCTTCTCTTCCTCTCCCCTGTCCGAAATGACTTCAGACGCAGGATCATCGCTACGTGGATGATGCATTCGGCGCTCCCGCACCTTGCGGAGTCACCCTCGAAACATGTCTTTCCTGTTCCCACCCGGTGCAAGAACATTGAAGCCCTTGTCGAAGCGCAAGGGAACCCTGGTGGAACCGTGCTGTGCTCCGTTCATCTTCCCCTGGTGAAACTGCTTCTTCGCCACATGGTGGATAGCGGCATCCCTCCAACAGCAGTGGTTGCCGACCGGTCTCTCATCCATGACGGGAGAATCGGGGTGTGGGGTTCGGAACAGAGTCTGCCGGGGTTGATCGCCGACAAGAACGTGCTCTTCAGAACACGCCACGTTCTCAAGACGGGTGGCCTGATCGCGACCCTGGTTGACGTCGATCTGGGCAATCCCGTGAACTGCAATCTCTTTCGATTTATTCGTTCAACAGGCGCGCGGATGGTTTTTTTTACAACTGCGTTGCAACCAGATGGCGCCGTTATGGTAGAGTTCTTTGCGCCGCCTGACCCATTTTGTCTCAGCGACGAATCTGTCCTCGCTAATTTGCAGTCCCTGCAGAACAGAGTAATTGAGATCCTGCAGCTTCCCTCGAGTCCGCCGGTTATTACGCTGATGCCAATGGACAAGAGGGTTCCTCGAGCGCAAGTGGCGTATCTTGAGCTTGACTCATGAAGTGGATGGTTTTGGCGTTCGAAGCATTGTGATGTCGAGCAGACGGTCGGACAGGAATTGACCGTGAGCTCCGGCGCCGCTGGCTGCTGATCCAAGGGAGATTCCTGGCATGCGAATTGTCTTCGACTCCCAGACCAGTCATTCATTCTGAAAAATCCCCAGAAGTTTTGTCCGCACGGAGGATTCAACTATGAAAACACAGATGACTGCCGCCTTCCTCGCTATTCTGGGAGGCGCAATGGCCGTGAATCAAGTTCAGGCTCAGAACACCTATCTGTATGTTGCCCACGGTGCTCCCGGGCATGTGATTTCGAGCACGACAAACCCTGCCTATCCCGTGGATTTCTCTGAAAACGGAGTTTGCGTCGCAACGGGAATGACATTCGGCGAGATACGGGGGCCGTTTGCCTCCCCCGGCGGCACTTTCAACGTCAAGTTCACAGTGGCCAACGCGGCCGCTCCCTGCACAGGCGCGTCGGTCTTCACCGCTTCGGTTGGCTTGAATTCGGGGACTGTTTACATGGGTGTGCTCACCTTTGACACATCCAAGACCGTCATCGGGGAGATTTATCCGCTCGATGTGAAGCCAACGTTGGCCGGCTATGGACGGATCGAAGTGGTGAACTCAGGTGGAACAGCTCTGGGCGCCAAGCTCTCCGGCGCCGGTCCGTATCCGCTTCCGGGAGAGTCGATCCAGGAATTCACTCCACCGGCAGGGCTGTATAACGCGGAGATCGTGAACGCGAGCAACAACCAGATACTCTACGGCCCGGCAAACGTGGAGATCGGCCAGGGAAGCTCATATATCTACGTGGTCGCCGGCTGGGCATCCAATCAAACGCTCATGGGCCCGGCAGTAATACACGGCTTGTTTTAGGTGGGCCTGAATCAACGCACGATGTCCCTTGCGCCTTTGGCGGCTGCGTAGTCTCGTACGCGCAGCCTGCCGGCTTTATCTCTCTGACGCGCGCTGAGGACGAATCTCGCGCTGACCGAGGAAAGCCTCGACGGGAGTGGCAGCCCTGTCCCTGCCCATTCCTCTTCCCTTCCCACAAGAGATTCCAGCTCCGGTTCGGCTGCAAGAACGAGCACTGTCAGGGTGCAGTGCCCGGCGGCGATCGATCTCGCTGCTTCTGATTCCGAAGTGAGGCTCAGAGCGAATCGACCAGGCGATTCATCGCCTCTTCCTGCTGCTCGATGGAGCGCACCAGCGCGAACTGTGTGCGGCAGCGGTCGAGGTTTTGGCCTTCCCGATGCACCTTGAAATAGGTGTCGCCGTTGAGATGGTCGGCAAGGAAGCGGATGCCGGTTTCGAAGGTGATGAGCTTGCCCGAAAAGCCGAGCGACTGCTTCTCGGCTTTTGTAAGGAACTCTCCGGCAGATGCGAGATAGCCACGCACAAGCGCCTCAAACATGGGGAACTGCATCGTGACTTTCGCGAGATCGCGCTCATCTTCTGCCGCGGGGCTTGTAGTGGTGCGCACCATGTCGCCAAAGTCATAGGGCGCAAGGCCGGGCATCACGGTATCGAGATCGATCACGCAGATCGCTTCGCTGGTTGCGTCGTCGAGGAGCACGTTATTGAACTTGGTGTCGTTGTGGGTGACGTGCTCGGGAAGATGCGCGTCAAGCAGTCCGGATACCATTGGCTTATGCGCAAGCGCAAAGTCGACCTCGGGCTTTGCCTGCGCAGCGCGGTCGGCAGCATCGGCCGCGATCGCGCGTTCAAGGGCAGCGAAGCGTTTGGGCGTGTGATGAAAATCCGGAATGGTGTCGTTGAGCCGCGGCGCGGGCAACGAGGCCAGCATCTGCTGGAATTGCCCGAAGGCGCGGGCGGCCTGAAAGGCCTGCCGCGGCGATTGCACCGTGTCGTAAGAGCGCGCCCTCTCAATAAAATGGTAGGCGCGCCAGTAGTTCCCTTCCGCATCGCGGTGCCAGGCCTGGCCATCGCGCGCGGAAACGAGCGAGAGCGCGCGGCGTGCGGCGTCAGGCTGGCCTGCAACCTGGGCGGCAAGATGCGCCGTAACACGCTGAATGTTCTGCATCAGCGCAACGGGATCGCCGAAGATGTTGTGATTGATGCGCTGGACAATGAACCGGGTCGAAGCTCCAGCGACGTTGAATTCCGCGCGATAGGAATCGTTGATGTGGCCGTTCCCGTACGGGACGGCGCCGACGAACTCTCCTGGAATCTCAAAGTGGCGCGCGACGGCGCCGATATGCTGCGTGTCTGTCATGCCCAGAGTCTGCTTGGATAATAACCGCTCTCGATCAGACCGTGGAGGGTCTCGATCGCACGCGGCCGGTCTTCGCGATAAGTGACGCCAAACCATGTGCCATTGGACTGGAGCACTTTAACCTCCGCTTCGCCTGCGTGGATGAGCTCGTTCATCGCTGTGGGCAGATAGCACTCCGCTTTGAGGTCTTTGCCATGCTGCGCGAGAAAGGCGAGGAAGCGGCTGCGCAACTGGCCAAAGATATCCGGCGTGAACCCCCACATGTTCATCGAGACGATCGAGCCCCCAGGCAGTTGAGTCTGCGCGCCACCGGCTTCGGTGCTGATTGCATCCTCCCCATTGCGTTCGATCTCTTTCAACTCGACGATCTCCTTGAGGAAGCCGGCGTCATCAATGCGGCAGAGCCCGCGCGAGACGGGGCCAAACTCTGAAAGCGTGTTGCGGAGAGGGAAACCGACCATCGCGGACTCCGGTGTAGCGGAAGCGAGATGCACCGCCAGAACCCGATAGCTCTCCAATCCGTAGAAGTCGTCGGCGTTGATGACGGCGAAAGGCTCATGAATCGTATTGGAAGCCGCGAGAAGGGCGTGGGTGGTGCCCCACGGCTTGGTGCGTCCGGGGGGCACGATGTAACCGTCAGGCAACGCTTCGATCTCCTGAAAAACGTATTCCACGGAGATATGGCCGTAATAGCGGGCGCCGATCCCGGCGTGAAAGGCATCTTCAATATCCTTGCGAATGACAAAGACGACTTTATTGAAGCCGGCGCGACTCGCATCATAGACTGAGTAGTCCAGAATGGCTTCGCCGGCCGGCCCGAAGGGATCGATCTGCTTGAGGCCTCCGTAGCGGCTGCCCATGCCTGCAGCGAGAACGAGGAGTGTTAAATCTGGCATCAGAACTTTTCCTTTCCGGAATTCAGCCGCGCCTTCACAGGCCGGCCTGCGGCGCGAGATCGAGGGTGAGAACCTCGAAGGGCGCGAGCTGAAATTCGTGGGACTCGAGTGCCCGCAGCGTCAGCGCGGCGCGGCCTGCATCGCTTTTCCATGGGCTGGTGGCGGA
>JBATYG010000493.1:0-3002 GCA_049673945.1 Occallatibacter sp. | reverse complement strand
ACCTCATCGAGATCGAACCCGGCGCCTCGCCCAACGACCTCGTCGTCGGCCGCGTTGCCATGATCCTCAATGAAACCTGAGCGCCCGTAATCGGACTGCCGTAAAGTGCATATAGTGACGAGCGTTTGGAGAGCTATGAAAATTAGCCGCTGGATACACCTCCTCGTACTAAGCGTTGTTTGGTGTTGCCGAGCACAGGCAGTCGGCGTTCCCCATTTCAACGTAGACAAAGCCGCTAACGCTGCGGATTTGATCGTGCTTGCTGACGTGAAGCAGGTTCAATATCTCGGCTCGGGCCAGCCCATTCAGTTTCGGAATCAGCTGCTGCAGGCGGACACATTTTCAGCGGACCTCTCCATTCGAAGAACCCTCAAAGGCACATCGCCCAGCGAAATCACAGTCATTTATTCGCTTCCCAAAACGTTCGTCGGGTACAACGGTATAAAGACTGGCACCCGCATGGTATTCCTGCGCCGAGACGAGGGGCAATATCGCCTAGCTGACCCTTATTATTCGAACTTCCCGGGCACACTTGAGGCATCTGACGAGTACCCCCAATCGGAAAATCCCCCAGAACTTGTGCTGAGCAACATGCTTGCTGTTCTTGCTTCAACAACGGCATCAGATTCCGACAAATATGAAATTCTCCGGGTCGATTATGCGCTGCCAAGCAACGAGAAGACCATCGCAGCCGTGCGCAAGGCCTTGGATGCCTCGACAGATCGCGAGTTGAACGAGAAACTTCAGGGCGAGCTCATTTATTTCGGTGATCTGAGCCACCTGCCCGAAGCGGCGAGTCTGTTATCGGAGAATCAGGCTACCCAGAATGGAAGGGCGTGGTTGCTCTATGTCATTGGGAATCGTGTGAGAGACCTCCGCGCTGTTCAGGCCATTGCCCCGCTGCTGAATTCGCCTGACAATTCTGTTCGCGAAGCCGCCGTAGAAGCTCTATGGCACATCGGCGCTCCGGCTGCTGTTCCGACTCTGGTTCAGAAGCTCGATGATCCCGACGAGAAGGTGCGATTCTATGCCGTTCGTGGCCTCTCCGATATCGAGAACCAATATGGCTGGGGCGGACCCAGTGAATCTGAGTTCCATGGAAATGCGCAAAAGTACCTGAATCATTGGCAAGAGTGGTCCAAGAATCGGCCTGATTAAAGAACATTTGGAGGGGTTGACCCATCCTTTCCTGTAGCATGCCGCGCCAGGTTTAGGTTGCCCTACCATTTCGCCGCTTCCGGCACATTGCATGATAAGTGGAAAGCGTGGGCCAGCCCCCGGTACGGTCTTTAATCCTTGAAGAATGGAGCACAGGATGCGCATTGCAAAGCTTGCTCTTGTCTGCAGCCTCTCCGCAACCTTGTGCCTGTACGCCGAATGTCGGGCCCATATAGCGGGAAGAGTGATCGACGAGACCGGAAAGCCGGTTTCCGAAGCCCAGGTGAGCCTTTTTGAGAATCGAGGCGGCTTATCTCATAAGGCCGTCCGCTATTTCCCCACTGACTCGAATGGCACTTTCAACGCGGAGATTGATCTCACAGAAGCAGCACAGTATTGGATAATCGCCAAGAAGGAAGCCGCTGGATATCCGGACACAACACTGGCCTTCTATGACAACCGCGAGCCACTGAAATTAACGCTTAACTGTCATGCATCGATTTCGGGAGTGATAGTGACGCTTGGCCCGAAAGCCGCATACATTACCAGGATTACCATAACGGATAAGCGGAATGGTGAACCGGTTTCTAATGCATCTATTACCCTTCGAAGACTGAAATCTCCAATTCCTGAATTGCCTCTGGAGCGCTTTTCGATAAGCACCTCCGCTACCTTGATGAAGCCGGGTGCGGGCTACCTGGGCCTCCCCGTGCCTTCAAATGTGGACGTTGCCTATCAGATTTCAGCACCCGGCTTTAGAAGTTCGCTGCCGGAGATACTGCACTTGTCTCCTCTGAAAATGACAACCGTTTCGGTCAGCCTGGATCGTTCGCACGATGGATCCGCCTCGCCAATTCAGCAACCGACACAATGATCGATTAAGAGCCGATAGGAGAAATCCAAATGTGGCAACCTTTAATCCGAATTGCGCTCTTAGCTGCCCAGATCACACCCGCTCCTCCGGCGAACCACGGCGTCATCTCGGTCAAAGTCGTGGACCAGGCAGGCGCTCCCATATCGTCTGCAATCGTCGGTATGTATCCCCCTCCAGGCGTGCTATCGGTAGGTGCGATCCCGGAATGTCGAACAGATTCGTCGGGCACCTGCACACGAAAAGGTCTTCCGATGGGGACTTACGTCATATGGGCAAAAAAGCCCTCTGACGGCTATCCGGATGTTTCGTTTGATTTCTACAGCCATTTGAGCAAGAGCAGCAATGGCAGACGAGTCCTGCCGACCGTCGTCAACCTGACACCTCTGCAACCAGAGGCCAATGTGGTCTTCAAACTTGGGCCCAAAGCAGCAAAGCTCAGAATTGAGACTATCGATGACAGCTCCGGCGCGAGAGTGGACGACAAAACAATCATCCTCCGGAGGGCCGACGATCCGAATGACTTTATAAGTGTTGGACAAGGCTCCGGCTCAACAATCCTTATCCCTCCCGATGAAGACATTCAGATTGAGGTCGTTGCGCAAGGGTTTAAATCTTGGCGCTCAGCAGAACACGCGGAAGTGAACCATGGAAAACCGCTTCGCTTTCGCACGGGAGAAAGCCGAGATCTGACAATCGACCTCAAGCGCAGATAGTGACTCATCCGCTTAGGTTGCCCCACCCTTTCGCCCGATTTTGGCGAAGGGTGGGATCACTCCAGTTCCTACGTCCCTGGTCCCAGACCCCTGACCCCTGATCCCTGTTCTCACTCCTGCCCCGGATAATCCGCCGCCGGATTCGAGAAGCGCGTGCAATTCGAGTTGAAGTTCAGATGCACGGTGCCCGTCGGGCCGTTACGCTGCTTGGCGAGAATAATCTCCGACTTCGCCCGCTCTTCCGGACTGGCCTCTTC
>JBATYG010000492.1:0-3293 GCA_049673945.1 Occallatibacter sp. | reverse complement strand
CGGCCCGCCCTGCAATAGTATTGAAATCACATATGAACCATCTGGCTGCTCGTTTTGCTTTGCTTGCCCTGGTTTTCCCGATCGTTTCCGTTTCTGTCGCGCAATCTCCGCCGGAGGTACGCGCTGCACGGGCCTATGAGACTGCGGTCAAAGGCGGTCCGCTCACCGTGCATGCCTTTCTCGACCAGTTTCCCAAGGGCGCTGACCTGCACGTGCACCTCGGCGGGGCGGTTTATGCGGAGACCTTCATCCGCGATGCCGCGGAGGATGGCTTGTGTATCGATCCAAAGGCGCTGGCGTTTGCCAAGCCACCGTGCAATGCGCCGATGGTGAAGGCCGCCGACCTGAACGGCGTCCTCACGCCGGATGAACAGGATCTCTACGATCGCCTCGTGGACTCCTTTTCGATGCGCAGCTATGTGCCCACGGCGGAGTACAGCGGGCATGATCAGTTTTTCGCCACCTTCGATCGCTTCCACGGCCTCAGCAACAGGCATATCGGCGAATGGGTGGATGAAGTGGCCGGCCGAGCCGCGGCGCAGAATCAGCAGTACCTCGAACTGATGGAGACGCCGCCTTTCAGTCACGCGGCCTACATCGCCAGCCAGAACCCGCTCAACATGGATTTCGCCGCCTACCGGAAGACGCTGCTTTCGCTCATGATCAAGGACGAGGTCTACGCCGACCGCGAGCACGTCCACGCCGCCGAGCAGTTGCGGCGCAATATCGAGCACTGCGGCACGCCGCAGGCCACACCGGCCTGCAAGGTAACGGTGCGCTATCTCTACCAGGTGCTGCGCGGCTTCTCGCCCGAGCAGGTCTTCGCGCAAACGCTGCTCGGCTTTGAAACTGTGCAGGCGTCGATGGATGCGCATGACAACACCTGGGTGGGCATCAACTTCGTTATGCCGGAAGACGGCTTCATCTCCATGCGCGATTACACGCTGCAGATGAAGATGCTCGGCTATCTGCACTCGGTCTACCCAAAGGTGCGCATCACGCTGCACGCGGGCGAGCTCGCCCCCGGCCTTGTTCCCCCTGAGGGCCTGCGCTTCCACATTCGCCAGGCAATCGAGCTCGGCCATGCCGAACGAGTCGGCCATGGCGTCGATGTGATGTATGAGGACAATCCGCTGGCGCTGCTGAGACTGATGGCGCAGAAGCATGTCATGGTCGAAATCAATCTCACATCGAATGACGGCATTCTCGGCGTGCGCGGCAACCAGCATCCGTTTCCCATCTACCGCGCCGCGCATGTGCCGGTGGCGTTGTCAACGGATGATGAAGGCGTGAGCCGCATCGAGATTACGCACGAGTATGTGAGGGCGGCACTCGACTATCACCTCAGCTACGAGGACCTGAAGCAACTGGCCCGCACCGGAATGGAGCACAGTTTCCTGCCCGGCCCGAGCCTGTGGGCAGCGCCGGATGTCTTCACCGCGGCAGCCGCGCCATGCCGCGGCCAGATACTCGGATCCGAGCATCCCTCGGGCACCTGCAAGGCCTTTCTCGATGGCAGCCAGCGAGCCACGGCGCAATGGGAGCAGGAGCGGCGCTTTCACGCATTTGAAGCGCAGTTCTGAGCGGCGACCATGGCAAAAACCAGTGCGGGCGTGCTGCTCTATCGTTGGCGCGATGCCGAGCTCGAGGTTCTGCTGGTACATCCCGGCGGCCCGTTCTTCGTCGGCAAAGATGCCGGCGCCTGGTCGATTCCCAAGGGCGAGTATGAGGCAGGCGAGGACCCGCTCACAGCGGCGCTGCGCGAGTTCAATGAGGAGATTGGATGCGACCCTGGTTCAGCCGAGCCGCGCGAGCTGGGCCAGGTGAAGCAGGCCTCGGGCAAAATCGTGAGTGCCTGGGCGATTCATGGCGACTGTGACGCCGACGCCATCCACAGCAATTCATTCTCAATGGAATGGCCGCCGCGATCGGGGAAGATGCGACAGTTTCCTGAGGTCGATCGCGCCGCCTGGTTTAGCGTTGATGCCGCGCGCGGCAAGATGAACCCAGCACAATGCGCCTTTCTCGATCGCCTGGCAGATATGTTCTGAGAAGGCGATTCCTCTCGCAATTTCATCGGTATTTAAAGCATGCGGAGCCCTTCACCGTTTTCACTTGAATCATGAAGCCCTTCGCAATTTCCTGGTGGTGCCGCCTCGTTGTCTCCGCCGTCTTCCTCTGTGCGACAGTCGCTGCTGTTGCCGCGCCGGTCCTGATGATCTCGATTGACGGCCTCAAGCCTGAATACCTGCTCGAGGCGGATCAGCATGGCTTGCGGATTCCAACGTTGCGCCGGTTTATTCAGGAGGGCACCTACGCTGACGGCGTGGTTGCCTCGCTTCCAACCGTTACCTATCCGAATCACACGACTCTCATCACCGGCGTGTGGCCGGCCGAGCACGGCATTCTTAATAACCAGATCTTCGACCCCGAGAACAAGTTTGGCGGCGCGTGGTACTGGTACGCCGAAAGCATCAAGGTACCAACGCTGTGGGATGCGGCACACACGGCTGGTATCGGCACAGCAAGCGTAAGCTGGCCGGTCAGCGTGAATGCGTCCAGTGTCGACACGCTCATCCCCGAGTACTGGCGCAGCAATTCACCCGGCGGCGGCGTCAATCCGCAGGATCGTTTTCTCATGAATGCCGTCTCACGGCCTGTGGGAGCCCTTGATGAGATGGAGCGGAGGCTTGGGCCCTACATGATGGGCAACGACACATCCGTAGAAAACGGAGATGAGGTGCGTACGCGCTTTGCTCTCGACATTCTTGAGCGCAAAAAGCCGGGCTTCATGACGATTCACTTGAGTGCCATGGATTCCTCCGAACACATGAGCGGTGCCTTCAGTCCCGAAGCAGACGAGACGCTTGAAGCCGTTGACGGCATGGTGAGCCGGCTCATGGCCGCTGCTTTGAAGAATGACCCCGCGACAAAAGTTGTAATCGTATCGGATCATGGGTTCCTGAATGTAACCCACACCGTTAATCTCTACCTTCCGTTCCAGGAGCAGGGCCTCATCAAACGAGAGAAGGTGGCGGGGTACGAAGGGGAGAGGACGGCGATTACCTGGAAAGCGCAGCTCTGGTCCGGCGGTGGAGTGACGGCTGTGATGCTGCACGACCCCTCGGACACCGCGACGCGTGAGCACGTTCATGCTCTGCTGACGGCGCTGGCAGGCGATCCGAATAACGGCATCGATCAGGTGTTGGACGCCAGCCAGATCGCAGAGCATGGAGGCTTCCCCGACGCCGCTTACCTGATCGTGATGAAGCCGGGATACACGGCCGGCTCTG
>JBATYG010000491.1:0-2824 GCA_049673945.1 Occallatibacter sp. | reverse complement strand
CCAAAGTAAATTGCTGATTCAGGATTGACTCGGCCTCGCCCGCAGGTACGCAGCGAGGCATGCCCAGGCAAATCCCTGATTCATTGTCTCTTTTCTCCGTCGCTTTTCTCCGGATCCACGCTGCCGTCCCCCAGGCGGAACGCGAGGGAATGGTATGTCGAGTGGGCGAGTGATGGGGCGAGTGATGGGCCGGTCAGTTCCTGATCGCCGGCGCATTCTCTTGGCAGCAGCGGCCCTATGTCTTGCGGCCAGTCTCAGCTTCAGGCCGGCGGCAGCCCAGGACCACGACGAAGACTCCGCGCATTGCGCAGGTGCCGTTCCTGATCTCAAGATCGACGGGTGCACGGCGCTTATCGTCTCCCGGCATGACCCATCAATTCTGGCCTGGGCTTTCTACAATCGCGGCACCGCCTTTGAGCACCGCGGCCAATATGACCGGGCACTCCACGACTTCAACGAGGTCATAGGGTTCAATCGAGATTTCGCTGAGGCTTTCTACAGCCGCGGCATTGTCTACGACGACACGGGCGAATACGATCGCGCCATTCAGGACTATAACCGCGCCATCTGGCTCAAATCTGATTACGCGGCGGCCTTTGACAATCGCGGCGTAGCCTGGAAACAAAAGGGAGAATATGACCGCGCCATTCAGGACTTCAACCACGCCATCAAGCTCAAACCCGACGACGCCATAGCCTTCAACAATCGCGGCAACGCCTTCAGGCAGAAGGGAGACGATGACCGCGCGATTCAGGATTATGACCAGGCCATAAGACTCCAGCCCGATTATGCCGCCGCTTTCAACAATCGCGGCATTATCTACAACCAGCGGGGCGACTACGACCGCGCCCTTCAGGACTACGACCAGGCCATACGATTCAAGCCCGACTACGCTGCAGCCCTCACCAACCGTGGCCATCTCTATTTGATGAAGAGCGCCAGCGCTGCCATCGCCGACTACAATGCTGCGCTGGCAATCAACCCCTCGATGGCTGCCTCTCTCTACGGCCGCGGCATCGCCGAACGCATGAATGGTGATCTGACCGCATCGGATGCAGACATTGCTGCTGCAACCAGGATCGATCCTGCAGTTGCTGGCCAGGTTGTGAAGTGGTCGGCGCCGTCTCCGGGCAAGTGAAGAGTTCAGTTATCAGTTAAAGGATGGGATGGGAACGGAGAAGTCTACTCCGGCCTCGATGCTCGCCTTGGCGGTTGCGTCCAGATCGATCTGGTCGAGAGGGATGACACGGCGATTCTGATCGAGCACGGTGAGCGTCTTCGACGTCATCAGGTAGTTATAGATATGCTCCGAAGGACGGCCGTCTTTGAAGACCAGTATGACCGCGCCCTCCTGGGCGGGGGCCGCTGACTGCGCTCTTCCGTAAGGCGTGCGACGGGAAGCATTCGGTTGCTCTGCAGGCTCGCGAGGGGCAGGCTCGACCTGATCATCAGGCTGTGGCTCGTACGAACCAGGCTGCGGCTCGTAGGGGCCGTTGTCGTAGTCCGAGGGCTGCTGCTGGGCCGCGTAATTCGAATCAGGCTGCGAATCGTAGCTGTCCGAGTCATCAAAGATGCTTGGCCAAAGGTATGGATATCCCCAGCCGTACGGGTATCCAAATCTCCACGGCCAGACCCGGTTCACAAACACAACATGATTGTGAGGATAGCGATATCCGTTGTGGCCGTACGGTGAATGGTACGGCGCGCGGTGCAAGGAACTCGCCGGCATACGCTGCATGGAACCGGAGGGCATGCGCGGCCCGCCAGCGGGGCGTTGTGCACGAACTGCGTAGGACTGCCCGGGAGCGAATCGCGCGGGTCCGCCAAATCCTGAAGGAGCTGGCCGAAATCCCGGCGGCGCGGGCCGAAATCCACTGCGAGGCCCCAAGAATCCGCTGCGAAAGACGGGTGCGCCGTGACCAGAGAATCCGCCGGCTGGAGCTGAAAACCCTGCATGCGATCCGGAGAAGCCACCGCGCGAACCGGAGAAACCGCCGTGCGATCCACCCCGCTGCGCAAGCGCTCCGCAAGAGAACCAGGCGATCATCACCGCAACCGCAGCGAGACGCTTCATAAAAAGATTTTACTCCCGTCCCTAAAAAAAGAGGAGCCGGGCGCAATGAACGACAGGGTGGGAAACCATAAATCTCGGCCCATCACAGTGTTATTGTTAGTGATCCGGGTCCGATCGCTGGCAGCCGACGCAGACGCCCGTTTGGAATGGCAGTGCGAGCTTGGACCTGAGCGCACAGGCAAGTGTGAGTCCGAACGCCTGTGTAGTGATTCGCTTCTTGGAATTTCCATTTACCCGACAGCGCGTACCCTACGGCGTTTTGGAACCGCATTTCCAGAGGTAGAGGCACCTGGCACTGCGAAAGCGAATGGTGCTGTACACGACGCCGTAATCGCACATCGGAATATTCTGCTCAGTGACAATGACCAGATTCGCTTCGTGTTTGACGCGTGGATAGGAATCGTCGTGCTCGCATTTCGTTGTCTCATCCAAAACAAATCGATAAACCAGTCGGTGGCTGCTGGTAAGACTCTCTGGATCAGCTTGAAATTGGGATCGCGCTGCACTGTCGACCGCAGCTTGTCTCAATGCCGGCGGTCCACTGTCGACGGTGACCACCCTGGTACTTCCATCGGATGCGAGCCTGACATCTAGACTCACATCCCCCGTTACTCTTGCGGCCAATGCAAGCGGCGGATATTTCGGGGTTGCCAAATTGGCGATGGTCATTCCTGACGCCGTCTTTTGAGCCACGATTGAGCCGCAACCCAACGTGAGAGCGACAAGGCCTGAAATCGTTCGATTCATGCC
>JBATYG010000490.1:0-5304 GCA_049673945.1 Occallatibacter sp. | reverse complement strand
AGGCCCGCAGCAGAGCAGACCGCAGAGCAGGAAGAGGATAAGTCGCATGCTTAGCCCGAGAATATCAAGCTTTCGGCAACAGGAGACTATTCGTTTGCAGCAATTTCGCTTTTAAGTTTTAAGTTTCTTGAACATCGCTCAACCTTGTCTTCGCTCTCTCGAGAGACTTCAATTACTGCTGGCGCAAACCGGTTGTGCGAACGGTTCACTTGGCCGGTTGCTCTGTTCCGGTTCCCGCTTCGCGCCTGCGCTCGCCCATGTCCCGGTAGCCAGGATGGACCCCGGCTGTCAGGTGCTGGGCGACGGCGATCTTTTCGAGGATTGCTGTCAACTGTTCCCGCTCCATCTCATTCAATCCCGCGCAGATTGCCTCGTTGTGGTTCCGCGCCACAACTCCAATGGCGGCCAGCGCTTCGGTCCCGGCGCCGCCGGTCAGGTGCAGGGCATAGAGCCGCCTGTCTTCAGGGTTCGGTTCCCGTGCCACAAGGCCTCGCTGCTCCAGCGCATCGATCACTCCAACCAGCCGGCTGGCGTGCATGTCCAGTTTCTTTGCCAGTTCCTGCTGGCTCATGCCCGGTGAACGCCCAAGGAGCCGGAGGATGCCAGCATCGGATGGAGAAAACTTTAATGGTTCCAACGCATTGGCAAACTGACGCGCCGCAATGGCGCCCACCTGCGCCAGCAAGAAAGAGACCGGCCCGTGCTTCCCCAGCTTGAATTCAGGCATGCAAACAGTATTGCACGTAATAATGATTACAAATGATAATGATTATCGTATAGAATCAACCCCAAGGAGTTGACCCATGTCATCGCCCATAGAAACCGCTCAAGGCATCCGCCACCAGAGTCCGCCCTTAGGAATCCTTGCAATCGCATACATGGTCCTTTTCTGTGCCGGACTATATCCGGTGACCCTGTTCGGAGGGATGCCCTACTACCCCGGGCCGTGGGAACCGATACAGACAATCACTGCTTTCTTTCAGGCCCGCCCCCACGCCGTCCTGCTCTGCACTTTCCTCCAATTCGGCTCGGCGATCCCTCTTGGGATTTTCACCGCATCCGCCGTCAGTCGGCTGAAATTCCTGGGCGTAAAGGCGGCCGGCCCCGACATTGCGCTCTTTGGAGGGTTCGCGACCGCGATCACGATGATGATGGGCACGAGCGTATTGTGGACCATGACACGCCCTGCCATCTCTCACAATCCAGTGGCCACCGAGGCGCTTTACTACATCGGCTACGGCATTGGTGGCCCCGGTTTCTCAGTTCCATTGGGGCTCTTGATCGCCGGACTCTCCGTACCTGTACTCTTCAATCGTCTCGTGCCGCGCTGGATTCCGGTCGTCGGCCTTGTGATCGCTCTGATCGGCGAGCTGAGTTGGCTGGACATTATCTTTCCCGCGGCGTTACCGCTTATTCCGCTCACACGCTTCCCGGCATTCCTCTGGCTGATCGCATTCGGCTTCGCGTTGCCGAGCACCAGGACTCGGCCCCTGGCTGGAGGTGCGCAATGATGGCGTGGCGCGAGCGCGACATCATCCGCGTGGTTCACCTTGTGCTCAGCAATCATCATCAAGTGCCGCGTGCGACGCAGCGACTTGGGCGGATTGCGCCGTCGGTCTTCTAGCGCCCTCCCTGCCCGTTTGCCGCGACCTTGCTCTTCAGGTCCTGGAGCATCAGCTCGACCTGGTCTTCGCTCTCGAGAGACTTGAATTTCTCCTCGAGCGTCTCCGGAGACAGGATCTCGCTCGCCGCGGCATTCTCGGCCGACTTGACGTGCACCTTGGTTCGCATGCGGCCGATCGTCTGTTCCTGGCCGTTGCCGACCACCTGGCGCGCCTTTGTTGCCTTGCCAACGATCTTTGCGCGGCGATGCTCGGCCACAAGCATCTCGCAGTGGGCGCGGGTCTCGCTCAGTTTCTGCTCCAGCTTGCGCAGCGCCTGGCGCAGAATGTCGGCCTCATGCTTCTGGTCTTCAGCCTGCGTGGTGAAGCCCGAGACAAGCTGGTCGTGGCTCAATGCGCGCTCCAGTGCGGCGCGGGCCAGGTCATCCTGCCCCTTGTTTACGGCAAGCTCCGCTTTGCGCCGCCAGTCGGCGGAGTGGTTCTGCTGCTCGCTGCGCTTCTTCTCGAGCAGATGCTGATCGGCGATTGCGATGGCCACCTGCGTTTTCACCTGCAGGAGCTGGTTTTCCATGTCCAGCACAATCTGCTTCAACATGCGCTCAGGATCTTCCGCCTTCTCCACCAGGTCGTTCAGGTTTGCACGGAGCAAGGTGCCCACTCTCTCCAGCAATGACATAGTGATCTCCTTCGTTGCCGCCATCCCGGCTTGAAACGTCCGGCCCCGCGTTCTTCTGCGAAGCCGGCTCTGGTTTTAGTGCGCACCATTCTGCTGTGCGCTTCCGTTTTCCGGCTTCGGCTTGAACGCCTGCACGTTGGCCATCAATTGCTTGATGTCCATTCCGCTCAGGGCCTCAAAGAGCGCCGGTACCTGCGCCGCGATCTTGGTCATGTCGCCGGTGATTTTGTTCACGCCGGTGGCGCCGTCTCCGCCGGTCGAGACCACGGTGATCCTGTCTACTTTGGCCAGCGGCTCGGCCATGGCGCGCACCACGTCGGCCATGTTGGTGAGCAGCTTGTCCACGACTGCGGCCTGGTTCCACTCCTGGTAGGCCTCGGCCTTCACGTTCATCGCCTTGGCTTCTGCCTCGCCTTTCTGGAAGATGATGCTGGCTTCAGCTTCGCCCTGCGTGCGGATCGCCGCTGCGTGGCCCTCGGCTTCTGTGGTGAGGCGCGCCTTCTCCGCGGCGGCCAGGGTTTCGATGCGCTGGCGGTTGATCTCGGCTTCTTTCAGCACGGTCGCGATCAGTTCCTTCTCGTGGCGCAGAATTTCGGCCTCCTGCACCTTGATCTGGCCCTCTTTTTCAACCTGCTGCACCTTCACTTGCTCAGCGGTCACCTGCTGTTGCATCACATTGGTCTGCAGCTCGTAGGCCTTGTCGGCCTGCGCCTCCTGGCGGCGGCTCTGCTCGGCAAACTGCGCCTTCTTGATGTCGAGATCGCGCTGAGCCTCAGCCTGACGGGCAGCAGAAGCGGTTTCGGCAATCACGCGATCCTGGTCAGCCTGCGCCCTGGCAACCGCGGCTTCGCGCTGCGCATTGGCGCGCTGGATCGCCGTGTCGCGCTCGGCCTCGGCTGTGGCCACGTCGGCGTCGCGCTTGATGCGCGCCACGTCGGGTCGGCCCATGTTGCTGATGTACTCGTTCTTGTCGCGCACCTCCTTGATGGTGAACGAAATCACCTCGAGCCCCATCTTGTTCATGTCTTCAGCGCACGTTGAGCGCATCCGCTCGCCCACCATCTCCGGCTCCTTCACAATCTGCTCCACCGTGAGCTGGCCGATGATGCCGCGTAGATGGCCTTCCATCACCAGCCGGATCAGCCCCTCGCGCTGCGGCGGAGCCTTGGTGAGGAACTGCTCGGCAGCGGTGAGAATCGAGGCCTGGTCGCTGCGTACCTTGATCTGCGCGACGGCTTCAACCGTTACGGCGACGCCCTGCTTGGTATAGAGATCCTGCTGTGGAGCAACATCGAAGCTCATGAGCTCAAGGCTGAGCTCGCGGCAATTCTCCACCATGGGGAAGATCACGGTGCCGTGCCCCTTGATGACGCGCGGACCGCGGAAGCCATAGACAATCAAGGCCTCGTTGGGACCGGCCTTGCGGTACATCCTGGCCAGAATGCCCATCAGGAAAATCAGCGCCAATACTCCGAGTCCGACAAAGAGAATGATTTGGTTCGTCATTGCGTTCCCGATCCTTTCATCGGGAGTTGAGTGGTTGATGGTTTAACGCTTCGAGCCGGCGTTGCGGCCGTTCCTCGGAAAGAGCCTGGCCAAAAGTCCCAGCGTGAAGATGCCCACCAGGATGGCCATATCCGTAATCAGCACGGTCGTATTCGACATTCCTTACCTCGACATCGGTTTAATGTTCAGTTCTGCACTCTGCGGCTGACCTCGGCGGCCGGGGTCTGCGGTGTTGTGTGCGTGTCCTGCGAGATGTTGCCCGCGCCGGGTATCCCGTCCTGCAGATCCTCCCACCGCCGCACGTATGCGATTCCTTTTTCGTAGCGGACGACGTAGACCTCCTCCTGCTTCTCAATCGCCTCGCCATCTTCGGCGCGGGCGGGGGCCGACCGGCGCGCGCCCAGTTGCTCATACACAATTTCGCCGGTTCCACCGGCGCGGATTGGCGACGAAAGATAGCCGACGGCGCCAATCACTTCGGTTTCGTCCGCCGTCAGCTCGCGGTCATGCGGCAGCAGCACCCGGGTGAGAAAGAGAAAGACCAGCGCGCCACCCCCGATACCGCAGATCGCAGCCATCACCAGCACCACAAGCGTCACAAAGCTGCCGTAGCGCGTCAGCAGATAGCCGGCCGCGCCAAACCAGCAGAAAAAAATCGTCAGCGTGAAGACGTTCCACCAGGGAACGCTTGCGTCGCTGCCGGCCGCCGCACCATGGGGAGCATGCGGAATGTGCCCGGCATGCGGCATATGCGGCACATGCACGTGGCCGCCAAAGTGGCCCATGCCACCGAGCAGCGAGAAGACGCTGAAGAAAAGTCCCACCAGGAAGCACACCAGGTAGAAGGTCTCCCAGTTCATTTGCGCATCCCGTTTCCCGGCCGCGTGGCCGAGGTCGTGGCCTTCGCCCGAATGGCGACCGGCGGCGCAACCGATGCGGACTTACCTGAGCGAAGCACCTCGGTCAGGCGCGGCATCAGTCCCGGTGTCTCGAGAATCGCTTCGAGCAGGAGCACGCACGCGCGCGAGTGTTCGTGGCGCGCTAGCGCCAACAGCGCCTGCATCAGCTCCGGATCGCGCCGGAAGCGCTCGGCTCCGGCGACCAGCCACAGGTCGAGCTTGTCCTCAACGTTGCGCAGCTCGCTCTGCAACTCGGGCGAGTAGCCATCGGGATCATCGACGAGGTAGCCGGGGTGAACCTTGAAGAACTTCGCCAGCAGTTGCCGGGTGGTGTTGGTCAGGTGCGGCCGCGCGCCGCTTTCGATCTGGGAGAGGTAGCTCTGGCTCAGTTTCGAGGAGGTCTCCGTCTCGATGGCCCGCACCATCTCGAGCTGGCTCATGGCGCGATCGAGGCCGCGCAGGCTGCCTTCCACCTCGCGCAGGTAACGAATTTTTTCGCCTAGTTTCATGATCTTGCTGCTATAAGGCGATCGGACGTCCTGCATTCCTGGATCGCAAATTGCAATAACGATATCGCTGATTGCAATACACGTCAACAAAA
>JBATYG010000489.1:0-4545 GCA_049673945.1 Occallatibacter sp. | reverse complement strand
GGTCTGACGCAACATGTGCCCAGGTTCGCGCCCTGTCGCGCCTCCGTCGAAGCAGCCAAAGGGAACAAGACATAGCTAGCAGCTGGAAGCTGCTTTTCTCACGTCAGCGGCGCCAGGTGCTTGGTGTTCTGGTAGGTGTAGGTGATGCGGTGAATGACCGTGATGGTTGAGAGCACGGCGAGCACCCAGAGGACGGGAGCCATCACTCCCCAGCGATTGAAGAGAGCGCCAAGCAGGATGAGCACGATGCGCTCGGGGCGCTCCATGAAGCCCACCTTGCACTGGCCGATGAGGGCCTCAGCGCGTGCGCGCGTGTAACTGACCATGAGCGAAGTGACCATGACGAAGGCGACCAGCACGACGTAGCGGAAGCGGTTGATGCGCCCGTAGTAGACCAGCAGGCCGAAGAAGAGCACCACGTCGGAGTAGCGGTCGATCACCGAATCGAAGAACGAGCCGAAGACGGTGACCTGGTTGGTGGAGCGTGCGACGCGGCCATCGACCATGTCGAAGATGCCGGCGCCAAAAATCACCAGTCCCGCGTAAAAGAACATGCGCCCGGCATTGTTGGCGTTGGCGTGACCGAAGAAGAAAGCGGCCACAATGTTGATGACGAGGCCGAGGAAAGTGAGGACGTTGGGCGAGATGCGGGTAAGGGCCAGCCCATACACGATGCGGTCGAGTAGCCAGCCGCAGGCGCGGCCAAAAGCGCTGGTCCAGGTCATAGCAATCGTCCCAGGGTTACTTGGCGCCGTTCTCGGAGTCTTCTCCGTCTTCGCCGCTTTCGTCGTGGATGGTGGTCAGTTTGAGAACTTCGAGCTCGCGCTTGCCATTGGGAGTGACGATGGTGGCGATGTCGCCAACTGTTTTGCCCACGAGGCCGCGCCCGATGGGCGATGTGGTTGAGATGAGGCCCTTCGAAACGTCGGACTCCTCGCTGGTGACGAGGCGGTAAATGATTTCCTCGTTCTTGGTGGAGTCAAAAACAACCACGGTGGAACCAAAGCCGGCCTTGTCCCGCGGAATGTTGGCGAGGTTCACGAGTGAGAGCTCGGCCATGCGCTTTTTGAGCTGACCGAGGCGCGCGTTGACGAATTCCTGCCGCTGCTTGGCCATGTGGTATTCGGCATTCTCCGACAGGTCACCGAGGGCCACGGCCTTTTTGATCTCGGCAGGCAGCTCATGGGCGAGCTCATGCTCAAGCTCATGAATCTGTTGGAGAAGCTGTTTCTTGATGTGATCCGGCATTCAATCAAGTCCGTGGGGCGGGGAGCTTCTCGCTCAATCCGCGAGGGATAAGTACCAGAGCCCTTATTATACGCGGGCGGCTGGGTGGAGGCGCTTCATCCCGACCTCACTGTGTCGACTTTGTCGCCGAACCAGCCTGCGTCGCCTGCGGATTGGCGTTCATCGGAACTTCGAGCGTGCCAGCCATGCCGGAACTCAAGTCGAAGACACCGGTCTCAAGGTACGCCGCCGAACCTGGCAGATCGATCTCGAGATGCATCGGTACGCCGGACTTCTGGATCGCAGCGAAGGTCTCCGGTGAGAAGGCCATGCCCTGCGTTACACCCTCCCAGTTCACGACCTTGCCGTCGCGATCGTAGGCCAGCAGCTTCGCCTCAATCTTGCCGCGACGTGTACCGTCCGCGGCCGATTCCAGCGCCAAATCGCTCCAACGCACAAGGAAGTCCGCGCTGTAACGCGTGGTTGGCCCGGTTAGCCGGGTATTCTTGCCAGCGCGTTCTGCATCCGGCCCAGGCTGCGGTGCATCCGGGACTACCCGCACCCCGTAGAGAATCTGCGTGGAGCTCGGCATGCCGCGCACCAGCAGCGCGCGCAGCGGATCTGCCTCGGGCTTCGTGCCCGCGATCACTTTATCGTCGGCGTTGTACCCGCGCCGGTATGCCAGGTTGTACTTCCCGGCTGTCGTCCTCACTTCGATCCTGCGGTACGATCCATCCATCTTTTTGTTGATCGGCGTGTAAGCGAGCGTGTAGTAGTGCGCCCCATTCTCGATCGCGTGCATCATGGCTGCGTTCAGATCGTTGGTGTTGAAGAACGCCTTGCCGCCGGTGTCGGCTGCCAGTTGTTCCATGGCCGCGATTTTGTTGGCGCGGGCGGCATTCTCGTTAACAAAGGGCGTCATGAGATCGGTCGGCCGCTCCGACGGAACAGGGCCTGAGCGGCTGCTGACTTCGCCGCCCTCGACGTCAACCGGGCCATCGCTGTGGATGATGCCATCGGAACCGTGGTCCACCATCATGCCTTCGGCGCCGATGGGATACACTGCCACCTTCGAAACGGTGAGCAGGTCCGCGGTTTCCTTCAGCGCGGCAGCGTACTCATGTGTCTGGCCAACGGACTGCTTTTCCCTTGCGCTGGGGAAGACCGTAACCGGAAACGAACTCGAAAACCAGATCAGATTCTTGCGCCCCGGCACATTCGCGAGATACCGGCTCAGGTAGTTCAACGCCTCCAGCGTCATAGCCGTCCGCTGGTCGGCCTGGTAGGCTGCAAAACCTTGCTGCAACGCTGCAAGGGCTTCGAGACCCGCGGCGCCCATCTGCATAGTGGCCAGCGCCTGCCTATCCTCAATGTCGTCAAGCTTGTCCCGCAGAGACCGCGTCACAGACTGATCCGACTGGGTCTTCACGCCGTTCTTCCTGTCGTTCACCGCGTCCCGCAACACGGAGCTATCGGTCGTGAACCCCTGCACCATGCGCAAGTTCGATCCCAGCACGAAGACCGCAACCCGCACTCCCGGCTGCATCTTCTTCAGAAAGTCCATGATCTGCTGGCGAACGTAGCTCTGGTCTTCGCGGTCAGTGTTCAGCGTATCGAGCAAGAGCACGTTCACCGAGTCGCTCTCCGGCGCGGGAGGCCCCTTTGTGTTCACATGGGGCGGCATCTTTGCCAGCGCCGGCGCAGCCCCCGGCGGCAGAGTTTTGGCCGTATGCTCTTCAAAAAAATCGACAGCCACCGGCTTGCCGTCTTCCAGCACCTGGAAGTCCTGCTTGTGCAGACCGGTCACCGCCTCGTCGCCCTTGGTCACCACCACGTCCACCACAACGGCGCGCGAGTGGACTTTGAAGACAGGAACCGGCTCCTGTGCCCCAGAACCCGCAATCTGAGCCTGGGCACCTGCTGTGCTCAAGCAAACTGCCATAACCGGACAACACAACAGACAACGCAGGCGCATGGCCCTCCCTGCTAATCCGAGCAACGTACCACGATGGGTCCTCGTATGATACATGGATCCTTTTGAGCGTGACCGGACTCTGGAAATCAGACAACTGCTTCTGGAAACCTGTCCATTTGACACGGCCCGGTCAGCAACGTTAGTCGATCCTGAGGCAGCGATCAAAGGGCCTGGTTTTTTCGTTCGTCGAGAAAGGATTGCAGAATGAGGGTAGCGGCGACCTGGTCGACGAGGCGGCGGTGCTGTTGGCGGGCGTGGCCGGCTTCGTAGAGGATCTGGTGCGCGGCCTCGGTGGTGAGGCGTTCATCCCACATGTGGATGGGCAGGCCGCTGAGCTCGCCGAGCTGGGCGGCGAAGGCCTGGGTGCGCGTGGAGCGGGGACTTGCCTCGCCGGAGAGGCGCAATGGGTTGCCGACCACGATGCCGGCTACGGCGAAGCGGCGCGCGAGGCGTGCCAGCGAGCGGAGATCTTCCCGCGGGCTGTGGCGGCGCTCGAGCGTCAGCACGGGCTGCGCGGTGAGGCCGAGTTCGTCAGAGACAGCGACGCCGATGCGCTTTGAGCCAACATCGAGGGCGAGGTAGCGGACAAGGCGTGCTGCGTCGGGCATGAAACTCTCCATTCTCAGCTTAATAGCTTTAGAGGTACGGAGGGGCGGCGGGGAGCATGGCGGCAATTACAATGAGGTCAAAGGCAGAGAATCCCGCGGCAGGTAGACCGCGTCTTAATTACGGTAAGGGTTTTTGAGCAGGGAATGGCAAGCCGAAGGCGGAAAAGCAGAAAACAAAAGGGCTTCGGCGCAGCGGGTTTCCTGCTGGTGCTGTTTGTCGTCGTGCTAGCCATAGCCGGGGCCGGGGCGTGGCTTGTCTTCAGCCGGTACGGGCCCGCAAGCGAAACATTTGTTGAGGTGCCGGCGGGGTCGTCGGCGGTGCACATCGGGAAACTGCTGGAGTCGGCGGGGGTGATCCGCACGCGGTACATCTTTGACCTTGTGCGCAGTGTGGAACACGGAAAGCTGAAGGCGGGGGAGTACCGGTTCGATCATCCGGTCACGCCGGTTGAGGTTTACGACAGGATTGCCCGAGGCGATGTCTTCACCGTCGCGGTGACGATTCCGGAAGGCTCTAACATCTTCGATATCGCGGCGCGCCTTGAGCAGGCGGGCTTTGGGCCAAGGCAGCAGTTTCTGGATGAAGCGACGCGGCAGACAAGCCTGATGGCCGATCTCGATCCGCGAGCGAAAAGCCTCGAAGGGTATCTCTTTCCCGATACGTATCACTTTGGCCGCAAGGCCACCGCGGCGCAGATTGCGACGGCGATGGTGAAGCGGTTCAGGCAGGCCGCG
>JBATYG010000488.1:0-6098 GCA_049673945.1 Occallatibacter sp. | reverse complement strand
GGGAGGCCGGTTTTGCGGCGGATGCGTTCCTGCGGGAGTGCCGGGCCTGCCGGGTTGAGGCCGAGCCGGCTGGGTGAAGACGGGGCGATTTCCCGCTCCGGGCTGCACTGGCCTCGGGCGATTAACGGGCGTTGGCGGGCGATAGTTCGGTGGGTGATAGCGCCAGTTGCCGCCATAACCTGGCCGGCTGCTCCAGACGACCGGACGCGGGCGATACCAGGCATTGGGCGGTCGATATCCCCCATGCCATCCTCCCCACGCGCCGTGGTTGTAGTAGATGCTGCGGCCTTGCCAGTTCCATCCCCATCCGCCCCAGCCCCACGGCTGGTTGTGCACCATGAGCGCGCCGATACCAATGCCGAGCGTGAAACTCATCAGCGAAGAGGCGACGATGGCGCCTGAAGACGGCGGCGCATAGACGACGGTGGGGTTGTACTGCGGCACGTACACGACCTGGGGATTGGCCGGCTGGATGACATAGATGGGCTGCGGCCCTTGTTGAACGACAACGGTCTGCTGCGGCGTGGTCCGCAGAGCTCCGGAAGCATAGGCCTGGGCGCGCAGCCGCTGGATCGATGCGGAGACCTCCGCCTGGTTCGTGGTGACCGCTTGCCCGATGGCGGCATAGTCGTCGATATGTTCAGCCATCATTTGCAGCACGCTGGGAAATTGCACCAGCGCAATAAACGCGGGATCGAAACCCTGCTGTTGCGCGGCATCGCTGAGTTGCTCGCCGGTGAGGCCTGGATTGCTGGCAAGCCAATTATCCACATCCAGAATCTGCTGCGGACTGGTTGAGGCCGTTGTGATCTGCGCAAGCAGCGCGTCAGGATAGAGGGCGATCGGGGCAAGCAACTGGTCGAGTTGCTGCGGTGTGACGGGAGCTGCTTGCGCCAGGGCGCCCTGCGGCATCTGGACAAACACGAGACTGAAGATCGCAACGAGCGCGGGGAAACGAAGGGCAGCTTTCTGCACCATTGCCTCACTTTCATTTGGGCCCTCTGGGGCGCTGGCAAATTAGATGCAGCCTTATGCAGGTTTGCAGACAAAGCACGGCAACAATCTGCGGATTCCGATCGCACCATGTGGCATTGGCCGGCCACGTGTCGAAGAAGATGCTTGAGCGCTACTCGCACATCAGCAACACCGCGAAGCGACAGGCCATCTCCGTGTTTGATTGACCTGTTGTGCTCTAAGGGCGAAGATTCGTCAAACTTCCGGTTAGCCGGTAATACGGTCTCTTAGCGGTGCATCGCCTCGATGTCCTCAGCGACTTTGTCGTGAATTGCCTTCTGATGCTGCGCCTCGTCCCCGCGAATCCGCTTACCGCCATGCTCCTCCAAGAAGGCGACACAGTCCTCATGTCGTCGCGAAGCGGCCAATTCGGTCGGACTATCCCCAGAGCGGTCCAGAGCATTCACGTCCGCTCCCATCGATACGAGGAGTTGAATCGTCCGCAAATCACCGGCACTCGCGGCAGCGTGGAGAGCCGTTCGCCATTCAGAGTGGTCGGTCGCGGAAACGCTTATGCCATGCGACAGCATCGCTTGCACAGTACGAAAATCGCTGTTGTAGGCGGCGTACACAAGGAGGTCGCCCACCCGCGGTGAAGCAACCGTCTGTCTTATAAACAATCGCTGCCAAATACCAGCCGGGACAGACAGCAGCCCGAACAGTAGTAGGGCGACAGCGAAGCCTGCGAACGTGGTGGTATCCGGCTTCCGGCGTTTCACAAGATCGATCACGATCATTACGAGAGCTACGGCTGTCCAGAGAACAAGGAGTATTGGAGCGAGGAACAAGATCGCGCCCGCCCCATGAGCCAACGAAAAGCCGACCATCTGCGGTCCGCGTCGCCACGTCCAGACTGTCTGTTCCCAAATCAAACGCCCGGCGAGAATTGCGGTTCCGAGTAAAGGTAAAACGCCGATAAATAGCAGCCACCACCTGACGCGAATGGGAGCTGTCGTGTGCCCAATCTGTTCAGTGTTCATCGCGAAATGAATCTGCATTTTAGATTTTCGAGAAAGAAGGAATTCACACGAGTATATGGCACTTTGTCGGCATATCGCTGCTGTTCGGCAGATTCTGGGCGGTTTGTCGGCAACTCGGAAGTTACCAGTTCGATAACAGGCCAGAAGGGGCTACTCACTTTCGTACTCACTCTGAAAGTGATGGCAGTGAGCAAGTTATATGAGAAGTGGCTCAGACCCGCGTATTTATTGGTGAAATAGATTGGCTCCTCAGGTAGGACTCGAACCTACAACCCTTCGGTTAACAGCCGAATGCTCTGCCATTGAGCTACTGAGGAGTGACTTGCGCTGAATTGTCCTTTATCAAATTACCAGACGGGCGATGCCCAGTCAAAGCGCGGCGGCGAATGCCGATGGCTGCGCGACATTCCGCGGGTTGATGGCGCGATACCATCAGGAAGGAACCTGAGAAGGCAGCCGGAACCCTAAGCAGGACCTGGAAGCAGGACCAGAAGCAGGAACAGGAATGAAGGAGGCGCGATGTCCCGCATTTCCCGACTCGATCGCAGCGAAGTAACGCCCGATCTGGCCGCGCTTTTTGACAAGGCCTTTGCCCAGCGCGGCAACGTGCCCAACATGTTTCGCGTGATGGCGCATCGGCCGGAGATCTTCGCCACCATGCAGGCGCATTTTGGGGCCGTGCTGAATACGGGGACTGTGCCGATGAAGCTGAAGGAGCTGATCATTGTGCGCACCAGCCAGGTGAATGAGACGCCCTATTGCCTGGCCAGTCACACGATTCTTGCGCGCGGCCTCGGGTGGAGCGACGAGCAGCTTGCTCATCTGGCCGAGTGGCGGCAGCGCAATGATTTCACGCCAGCCGAAAAGGCGGCTTTACGCCTGGCGGAGACGGTGACGCACGATGCGCACGCGCTGACGGATGAGCAGTTTGCTGAGCTGCGCAGCTTCTATTCCGAAGGCGAGATTGTGGAACTGCTCTGCGCGATAGGCCTCTTCAACTACTTCAACCGCTTCAACAACGCTTTGCAGATGGAGCCAACCAGGCCCGGCGAGGGCGGATGCGCGGCGCCGGTGAAACCGGAAGAAGTAGGGGCGAAATGACGCGCTCAACCGGATGACGGCGTCGGACCTTTGCTACAACTGAATCATTGCTACGATCTGAAAACAACCTGAAGGAGTCCCTGTCTGCGCATGAAACTGACACCGCCTGCCGGCATTTTTCGCGCCTACCTCTTTGATTGCGATGGAACCATCGTTGACTCGATGCCGCTGCATTACAACGCCTGGAGAAGCGCGCTGGCGGAGTGGGATTGCGCCTTCGACGAAACGCTTTTCTACTCCTGGGGCGGAAGGCCGGTGCGCGAGATCATTTCCGCGCTGAACAGCCAGAATGGGCTCGACATGCCAGTGGATGCGGTGGCCGCGCGCAAGGAGAGCCTGTACCTCGCGCAGTTGCCGGAACTGAAGGCGATTCCCGCGGTGGTGGAGCATATCGATGCGCAATATGGGCGCATTCCGCTCGCTGTGGTTTCAGGCAGCCGGCGCGACTCGGTGGTGGGCTCGCTGAGCAAGCTGAAACTGCTGGACAAATTTCAGACGCTGGTTTGCGCCGAGGACTACAAGAACGGCAAGCCTGCGCCGGACGCGTTTCTGCTGGCTGCCGAGCGGCTTGGCGTGTCGCCGAAAGAGTGTCTGGTTTTTGAAGACACTGACCTGGGCATTGAAGCGGCAACAGCGGCGGGCATGGCCTCGGTGCGGGTTCCGCAGACGCCGCTTGGAACTGAAGTAGGTTCATCTGCGTAAGATCGAGTGAATCGCCTTTGAAGCGCTGGAGATCGTATGGCCTCTCTCGAGCAGAATCACCGAATCGAGCGCACCGCTCCCGCAAAAACCTCTGACCTCGCCCTTCTGTGCGCCATTGCCGCAGCGTTTGCCCTGCTGCATATTGCCACCAACGGACGGTACGGATTTCATCGCGACGAGTTGCAGTTTCTCTCCGACGCGCGCCATCTCGACTGGGGCTTTGTGGCCTATCCGCCCTTTACTCCCTTTGTGGAGCGCGTTGCTTTCGGGCTCTTCGGGCTTTCGCTGACCGGTCTGCGTTTGTTTTCGGTGATCGCGCAGGCAACGGTCATCCTGGTCTGCGGCCTCATGGCGCGCGATCTTGGCGGCGGCCGCCTCGCCCAGGTCACGACGGCTCTCTCCATAGGCCTTTCGGGGCTGCCGCTCTTCGAGGCCACGGAGTTTCAATACACGACGTTCTCTTACTTCTGGTGGATTCTGGTCTGCTGGTTCACAATCCGCCTGCTCAAATCAGAGAATCCCCGCTGGTGGCTTGCGATCGGCACGGCCGTCGGCTTTGGACTGCTCACGAAGTACTCAGTGGTCTTTTTCATCGCCGGGTTGCTGGCAGGGCTTGTCTTCACCGATGCCCGCAGACACCTGCGCGGCGCGTGGTTCTGGGCAGGGGCCGGCATCGCTCTTCTCATCTTTCTGCCGAACCTGATCTGGCTTGTGCAGCATGACTTCATCTCCTATCACTTTCTGCAGCACATCCACGCGCGCGATGTAGGCGAAGGCCGCGCGGACGACTACTGGAAGAATCAACTGCTGCTGGACATCAACGCGTTTGCCATACCGCTGTGGATTACCGGCCTGATCGCGTGCCTGGGCAGCAACCGCTATCGCATGCTCGCATGGATGTATGCCGTTCCTGTGCTCATGTTCTGGATCGGCAAGGGCCGCTTCTATTACGTGGCCGAGGCGTATCCGGCTCTGATTGCGATGGGCGCGGTTGTCGCGGAGCGCTGGCTTACGGCTCGCCCTGTCTGGCTCGCGCGCAGCGTTGGCGCCGTCTTCTTCGCAGGCCTTTTCGCCTTCGGCGCGTACTATGGGGCAATTTTGATTCCGCTGGCACCGAGCGGCCCACTGCGTAGCTTTGCGCTGAGCAGGAATGGCGACCTGCGCGAAGAGATCGGCTGGGATGAGCTGGACCGGGAGATTGCCGCAGTCCGCGATTCCCTGCCCCCGCAGCAGCAGGCGAGCTACGGCATTCTGGTTGGCAACTACGGCGAAGCCGGCGCGATTGAAAATCTCGGCGCGGCTTACCATCTGCCCTTGCCAATCAGCCTGACGAACTCCTTCTATTTGCGCAGCTATCCGGCGATGCCGCCGTCGACGCTGATTGTTGTCGGGTGGTCGCAGGAGCAGGCGGATCGCGAGTTCACGGGCTGCCGCCTCGCCGGCCACATCGGCAACGCCGAAGGTGTGAAGAACGAAGAAAGCGAGAACCATCCAGATATCTATGTCTGCGGTCCGCCACGCAAGCCATGGCCGGAGTTCTGGAAAGACAACCAGAGATTCGGTTGAGGCGCGGGCGCGATCAGTAAAGCAACACAGCAACGCGGTAGGCCGTGAAGTCGCCTTCGAGATTCTGCGCGGGGCAACTGCCGACCGCAGCCTGGTGATAGGCTCTCGAGGAAAGCTTCTCAGAGAGCGCGGCGGGCAAACGGCTCAGATCCGACGACTGCCAGCGCATCACGAAGATCGGCTGCAAACCGCCGGACGAGGGTGGAACACCCTGGCTGGTGCGGCAGGCGGCGCGTGCCTGCGCATTATCGCGCAGAATGGCCACATTTCCCTCGCTGTGGACCAGGTCTGCTACGCGCGACTCCACCTGCGGCTGCGAAAAGGCCTCAACACTCCGCGAGTAGTCAGCAACAGCGTAAAGCGCTCCGCGAGCGGCCACCACTGCAATGCCAACGCGATTCACATCGGGATTGAGGAGATTGCTGCGATGCCCCGGCGAGTTCATCCACCCGTTATGGATTTGCGCGGCGTTCAAGCCAACGGCCACGTTCTCTTCAATGAGATCGAAGTGCGCGCCCGCCTGCCCTGCGCGCCCGGCAACATCCGCTTCGCCGTTATAGCGGTGCCCGATGGGCCCCTCGGCGGCCATGCGCATGCAATGAGCGCGCGCAGCCGCTGCCAGGGACTCATCCCAATGCAGCCGGTCGGCGCCATTCTCTGCCCTCGACTGGTTGGCCAGCGCGAAGAGCTGTTCGGCCGCCGAAGGCGAGAGCTGGCTCGGCCCCGGCATGGGGT
>JBATYG010000487.1:0-11202 GCA_049673945.1 Occallatibacter sp. | reverse complement strand
GATGGGGACCGGCGCAGAGAGCACAATTGATAAATGGCTCGCAGAAGGCGGCGTCGTGCTGGCCGCCAGCGACCGCGCCGCCCGCGCCTTGCAGCGCGCCTACCATCGCCGCCGGCGAACGGCTGGTCTCATGGCTTGGCCTGCCCCGGCGATTCACTCCTGGGCGAGCTTTACCCGCACCGCATGGGAAGATCGCGCCGACGACGGCAGAATGCTGCTGACGCCCTTGCAGGAGCGGTCAGTCTGGGCTGAAATCATAGGCCGTGAAGCCCATCTTGCCGCCGTACTCGCGGGGCCGCGCGACCGGCTTGCCTCGCTCGCCATGCAAGCGCATGAGTTGCTTGCCTCCTATTTGCCGCGTTACCTGTATCCGGCTGCGCGCGCCACTTGGGATCGCGATCCGGGCGCTTTCAGCGCGTGGCTTTCAGCCTTCGACCGTATCTGCGAGCAGCAGGGTCTGCTCGGCCTCAACGTCTCTGTCCTCAACCTCAGTGACCTCTTGAAGGCGGATTGCTCTCAACGGCCGGCAATCCTGGTGGCTGGCTTCGACCGCCTGCTACCCGTGCAGAGAGAGGTGCTTGATGCCTGGGGCACCTGGCAGCAGCTCCCTGCCGGTCCGATTGCAAGCGAGTTGCACTACTATGCGGCCGGCGACGGAGCCGCGGAACTGGCAGCGTGCGCCGCATGGTGCCGGCGGCATCTGGCTCTCAATCCCGAGAGCCGCCTGCTCGTCATTGCCCAGCAGATTCCGGTTCGCCGCGGCGAAATTGAGCGAGCCTTCCTTCAGCTTTCTGAGCCGGGCGATGCGCCGCTCTTCGAGTTCTCGCTCGGCATCCCGCTCAGCAATGTTCCATTCGTTCACGCCGCGCATCTCGTCTTGCGCTGGCTTGATGGCACGTTACCTGAGCACGAGCTGGATTGGCTGCTCTCCACCGGCTTCACCTCTGTCGACCGTACGGAGTCCCTCGCGCTGCAGAACCACATGCGCGCGTTACGGCGCAGAGGACTCGCCCGTCCTCAATGGTCGCTTGAGGCCTTCGCGGCGCAAAGCCCCAGCTTCGAGGGAGCCCTCGGATCCTGGTACCGGCGCGTGACTTACGCCCGCCGCAAGCTGATGCACCTGCAGAAAAGGAAGCTCAGCCCTTTCGAGTGGGCCCGGGAGACGCCTGCGCTGCTGGAGTCTCTCGGTATACCCGGCGAACGCCGCCTTGCAAGCGCCGAGTTTCAGGCGTGGCGCCGCTGGGAACAGACGCTTGAGAACTGCGGCAGTCTTGGCTTCGACGGACGCCGCGTCAACTGGATAGACTTCCTCGGCACGCTCGCGCGCACGCTCGATAAAACACTCTTCGCACCTGAATCAAACGACGCGCCAATCCAAATCGTAGGCCCAACAGAGTCCGCTGGGCTCACCGCAAACGCCATCTGGTTTCTCGGCGTCAGCGAGGAGGAGTGGCCGGCAACGAGCGCGGCGCATCCTTTTCTGCCGCTTCATGTGCAACGCGAAGCTGGCATGCCGCACGCGACAAAACGCTCTGACTGGGATCTTGCGCAAACCGTGACAGCGCGGCTGGCAGCCTCCGCGCAGGAAGTCTCCTTTAGCTATGCGCGCCAGGGCGCTCAGGCTGACGCGCGTCCCTCGCGCATCGTCGCGCACTTCGCCGGTGCGGCGCAGGCTCTTCCTGCCCACCTGTCTCCTTCGGCATTGCCGGCCTGTTCTGCGGTACCTTTTAACGACGTGAGCCGGGTTCCCTTCTCAATTGATGTGCTGCAGGGCGCTCAGTTGCCGGGCGGAGCCGCGGTTCTTACTGCGCAGTCGCAATGCCCCTTCAAGGCCTTTGCCACCACGCGGCTTGGCGCACGAGGCTGGAACCCCGCCGAATATGCCCTGAGCCCATCGCAGCGCGGACAGCTTTTGCATGCCACGCTCCACACGATCTGGGGTGGGCCGCCCACCGGGCTGCGGTCACTCAGCGATCTGAAGGGCATTGCTGACAAGAAGGCTTTTGTAACGCAACACGTCGAGAAGGCCCTGCGCGAAGAACTGCCTTCCACCGTGCTTGAGCGCATGCCAAAGCGCTATCTCGATCTTGAGAGCGCGCGGCTGGTCAGTGTCGTCTGCAATTGGCTGGAATACGAAGAGTCGCGCGTTCCCTTCACTGTTGCCGAAACAGAGGCGAGGCATGAGGTCGATATCGAAGGATTGCCTCTCGGCCTCCGCCTCGATCGCATCGACCGTCTCTGTGATAACTCTCTTGCCGTAATCGACTACAAGACCGGCAGCACAGTCGCACGCCAGGCATGGGATCTCCCCCGCCCTGCCGATGTGCAGTTGCCGCTTTACTCCTCTTTTGCGCTCGATGGCGAAGAGCCAGGCGGTTTGCTTTTTGCCAGGATGCGTGCACGGGATGCGAGGTTCATCGGCCATGTACGCAATGCGCGTGCAACGCTCTTCACTGGCCTCCGCCCTACCGATCCGCTTGTTCGCCAGCCGCTCAGTAGCGACCAGTTGCAGGACTGGCAGGAAACCATCGAGCAGCTTGCGCGTGATTTTATTCGCGGGGACGCACGCGTCGATCCCCGCGACTTTCCTGGAACGTGCGAGCACTGCGACCTGCATGCCGTCTGCAGGATCTATGAGAATCAGACCGCACCGCTGCTCGAAGAAGACGCTGAGGCCGACTCTGATGAGTGAGCTACGCGGACCCAGACGACCGCCCTCCGATCAGGCGGAGCGTGAACGCGCGCTCAATTGCAGCCGCTCCATTCTCGTTCAGGCTCCAGCCGGCTCGGGCAAGACTGATCTGCTCACGCGCCGGTTTCTCAGCCTGCTCAGCGAGGTCAACGATCCGGCCGAGATAGTAGCCATAACCTTCACCAGGGCAGCCGCGGCAGAAATGCGTCACCGCATCCTCGCTGAATTGGAAAAAGTCGAGGGCAGTGATGTACAGGTCGAAGACGGCGATCCGATTTCGATGTTGTCTCTGGCGCGCCGCGCCCTCGAGCGATCGCACGCACTCGGCTGGCAACTCACGGAGTTGCCCGCGCAGCTTCGCATTACCACAATCGATTCGTTCTGCCGCGAGCTCGCGATTCAGCAGCCGCTCGTCTCCGGCTTCGGCAGCGATCTCGCCGTCAATGAGCGCCCCACGGAACTCTACATCCGTGCGGCGCGCCGCACCCTGCAGCAGATTGACGGCAATGACCCGCTCCTCAGCGCCGCGCTTGCCGAGCTGCTGTTGTGGCGCGACAACAACTGGCAGGAGCTTGAAAACCAGCTCGTGGAGATGCTGCGCCAGCGCGATCGCTGGATGCACGACTTTCTCCTCCAGCGCAATCCAGACTGGCAGAGACTTCGCTCGCGCCTCGAGCGGCCATTTCACCAAGCGGTTACCGAAGCACTCACCCAACTCGATGACCGGCTGGGCAGCGTTCCCGGCGCGGCCGAAGAGGCCGCCGCTCTCGCCCGCTTCGCACATGAGCAAAGCGGCGGCACACTGTACAAGAGCCTCGCCGAAGTAGCCACGCTGCCTAGTGCGCCTTTCACATGCGGCGAAGATCTCGAAGACGCGCGGCTTGCATATCTCGATCTCGCCCGGCTGGCGCTAACCAGCACGGGAACCTTTCGCCTGCGCGTGCAGGCGCGCGACGGTTTCCCAGCCAACGACGCGCTCGCAGAAAAGGCCCGCGCGGAAACTCTCATCGCCGAGCTGAGTGCCATCGACGGCTTCGGAGAAGCTCTCGCCAATCTGCGCAGTCTGCCGCCTGCCCGGTACACCGAAGAAGACTGGAGAATTATTCGGGCATGCTTTACCCTGCTGCGCCATGCCGTCGGCGAGTTGATTACGGCCTTCGCTGAAGCAGGCACGGTCGACTTCATCGAGATAGCACAGATCGCGCAACGTGTGCTCACAGGCAGCGACGAGCAGCCCAGTGACGCGGCCATCGACATCGCCGATCGCATTCGTCACTTGCTGGTGGACGAGTCGCAGGATACCAGCCGCCGCCAGCACCGATTACTTGGCAGTCTCGTGGCCGCATGGCCCGATGCTGCCGGGCGCACTCTCTTCGTGGTCGGCGATCCCATGCAGTCCATCTATTTCTTCCGCGATGCAGACGCCGAGCTCTTTATGCGCCTGCGCGATGCCGGCCTTGACGTCGATGGCGAAGCTCCGTTGCTGCTCGATCCTGTCCGGCTCAGCGCGAACTTCCGCAGCACGCCCGATCTCGTTGACCAGTTGAACGCGGCCTTCACGTCATGCTTTGCTCAGGACGATGGCAGTGGCATCGACTTTGTTCCCGCCGTTCCGGCTCGCGAGCGTACTCCTGCCCTCGCCCCCTCGCTTGATCTGCACGTCAGCTTCATGCCGCAGACCAGGAGCGGAAATGCCGCGGGCTCTGGTGACACCGAGAAGAAGCAAAGAGTTGCCGATGAACGAGCTGCCGCGCGCGATGCCGAGACCGCCGGGATCGTGAGTATGATTCGTAAACATCGCAACCGTATTGAATCTGCAAAGCGCAACGGGGCAAAATATCGCGTGGCGGTGCTCGGCCGGACGCGGGATGCACTGGCGCCCATTGCGCTTGCGCTCCGCGATTCCGCAATTCCCTTTCGCGCCGTCGAGCTTGAAAAGCTGCGCGACCGGCCTGAAGTTCTTGATGTGCTCTCGCTTGCACGGGCGCTCTTCAATTCATTCGATCGAGTCGCATGGCTCGGCGTGCTGCGCGCCCCGTGGTGCGGCCTCTCTCTGAGCGAGCTGCATACCATCACCAGCGCGGACGAGCCGGATCTTCTGCGTCGGCCCATGCCCGAACTGCTGACGCAGCGCCTTCCTCTGTTGGCAACAGAAAGCCGCGCCGCCGTTGAACGTGTTCTTGACGTAGCCGCCGCCGTACCCGGCGTGCGCGCGGGGTTGCCGACGGCATGTCTCGGCACCTGGCTCGAGCAGGTCTGGCTCGCGCTCAACGGCGCGCATTGTGTCGATGCTGCTGCGCGCGCAAACCTGAATCTGCTGTGGCGCTGCCTCGATGCATTGCCGGGCGGCGAACAGGATTTGTTGAGCCCGGCGCTCGACGCCGCGTTGGACGCGCTGACTGCCCTGCCTGATCCTGCCGCCAGCGATGATTGCGGTGTGCAGTTGATGACCATTCATAAATCGAAGGGCCTCGAATTTGAGGTCGTCATAGTCCCCGAGTTACAGGCCGGCAGCGCGGCAACTCGCGGCAAAATGCTCTCCTGGTTTGAGCGCGGACTTGCCGAGCCTGATGACTCCGGCGACATCACCGAGTTCCTCGTAGCGACTCTGCAGTCGAAGGGCGCGGACCGCGGAAAGGCAAAGACATGGGTTGATCGTGCTTATGCAGAACGCGAACAGCAGGAGATGCGCCGCATTCTCTACGTTGCCTCAACTCGCGCGCGCGAGGAACTTCACCTGTTCACCCGCGCGGAATATAAAGACACCCGTGGGAGCCTAATTCTTGTGGAGCCGGCGAAATGTCTGCTCGCAACGGCATGGCCCGCGTTTGGGCGCGAAATAGAAGCTCGATTCGCGGAATGGTCCGCCACTCGTGCAGCCGCAAACCCGGCCGAGAGCACGCTGCAATCGCTCGCGGCGTCAGACGCCGGCAGGCTTATCGTCATGCCTTCCGGTAAAGCGACCGTCATTCGCCGTCTGCCGCCCGAGTTTCAGACCGCGCACGATGAGCATCCCGCCCTCGGCGTCGGTCGATCGCGTGTTACCGGCGACCGCGACACCGTGCTCTACAACCGCCACGAAGGCGGCGCCCTGTCGCGCGCGCTCGGCAGCGCCGTGCACAAGTTGCTTGAGGAGCTTGGCAGGCTGCGCACGGCCCTCGAATGGGACGAAGCGCGGATCGCCCTGGCGAAGCTTCGGCCGCGTCTCGCCGCACAGATCCGGGCCATCGGCGCGACCCGGCGCGAAGCCGAATCCATTTCGGCCAGTGCGCTTGATTATGCGCTGCAAGCCTCGAATGATCCCCATGGCCAATGGATTCTCTCGCCGCACGTCGATGCCGCAAGCGAGGCCGCGTGGGCAGGAGTCGTTGCTGGGGGGCTGCGCTCCGTCCGCGTTGACCGCATCTTTCGCGCAGGCGAAGAACCGCTCACAGAAGGCCGCACCGCATGGTGGATCGTCGACTACAAGACGGCCTACAGCGACGATCTCGGCCCCTTGAATGCCCGTTTGGAGCTTCGCAGTCTCTTTGCTCCGCAGCTCGAGGCCTACGCGGCGATCCTACGCAACCTGCATGGAAAAGAAGCGCGTATCCGGGCGGCACTTTATTACCCGCGCATGCTGTTGCTGGATTGGTGGGAAATCGAGTAGCGCCTCATGCAGCGCCCTCAGCCAGCGACGTGGCCCTCTTCCTTTTCTTTCTCTTTCGGCTTGGCGAGGCTTTTGCTGTGCCGCACGTCGGCGCCCTGCACCCAGAAGATTACATCTTCAGCGATATTCGTGGCATGATCGGCGACGCGCTCGAGGGCGCGGCAGATCATCAGCGCGTTCAACGCCTGCGGCGCAATATGGCTCTGCTCCTCCATCACCCTGGTCAGGGCCTTGTAGGCTGCACGATTCATCGCGTCCACAGCGTCGTCCATCGTCAACACGGAATGCGCGATCTCCGGGTCCCCTTCAATAAACGCCTGCAGGCTCTTGCGCACCATTTCAGCTGCGAGCGATGCCATCTTCGGAATATCGACAGGCAGATCGGCCACCGCCATCTGTTCCATGTTGCGCACCCGGTCGCTGATGCTCTTGGCGGCGTCTCCCACGCGCTCCAGGTCCGCGTTGATCTTGATCACGCTGAGGATAAACCGCAGGTCGATCGCCATCGGCTGCTCCATCGCAAGCAGGTCAAGCGCAGCCTGGTCGATGTCGCGTTCGAGACGGTTGATGGCGTTTTCGCTGCGGCTCACCAGGTCGCAAATCGAAAGGTCGCGCACGCGGTATGCCTCGATCGAGCGCTGAATCGCCTGCTCGGCCAAACCTGCCATCACCAGCAGGTTCTCCTTCAGTTCATCGAGGCTCTGTTGAAAGCGAATGCGTGTCATCCGAACCTGCCCGTGATGTAATCCTCTGTGCGCTTGTCGCTGGGATTCGTAAAGATCTTGTGCGTCGAATCAAACTCGACCATACGCCCGTTTAGGAAAAAGCCCGTCTTCTCGGCAACGCGGGCCGCCTGCTGCATGTTATGCGTCACAATCACGATAGTGTACTGCGACTTGAGCTGAAAGATAAGATCTTCGATCTTGGAGGTCGAAACCGGATCAAGCGCCGATGCCGGCTCGTCCATCAGCAGGACCTCGGGATCGACGGCCAGCGCACGGGCAATGCAAAGCCGCTGCTGCTGACCGCCGGAGAGGCTGGCCCCGGATTTCTTCTTCAGATCATCTTTCACTTCATCCCACAGCGCAGAGTTCTTCAGCGACTTTTCGACAATCTCATCCAGCACGCGCCTGTTGCTGTATCCATTCAGCTTCAGCCCTGAGGCCACATTGTCATAGATCGACATCGTGGGAAACGGATTCGGCCGCTGAAAGACCATCCCGACCCGCCGGCGGATCTGCACCGGCTTGGCGCCTTCGTAAATATCCAGGTCGCCGATGCGCACCGAACCCGTCACACGCGCAATGGGATTGGTCTCGTGCATTCGATTGAGGCAGCGAACAAAGGTGCTCTTACCGCAGCCGGAAGGGCCGATCAGCGCCGTCGCATGATTCGCCGGGATATTCAACGTGATGTCCTGCAGCGTGTGGTTATTGCCATACCACGCGTTCAGGTTCGTTACCTCGATGCCGACGCCCACCTAGCTTGCCCCTTTCAGCATGCCCCGGCTCGTTACGAAACGCACAAGCGAGACCGCCAGCACAATCAGCACAATCAGGACCAGCGAGCCCGCCCATGCCAGCCGGTGCCACTCCTCGTACGGCCCCGTGGCGTACACCCAGATCTGCAAGGGCAGCGCCTCGATCGGCTGATTCAGATTCGTGCTCATGAACGCATTCCCGAACGCCGTGAAGATCAATGGCGCTGTCTCTCCCGCCACGCGCGCAAAAGCCAGCATGCAACCAGTGATGATGCCTGGCGAAGCGGTCTTCAGCGTAATGGAAAGCACTGACCGCCAGTTGGGCACGCCCAGCCCAAGAGCCGCTTCGCGAATTGCGTGCGGCACCATCAGCAGCATCTCCTCGGCTGTGCGGCACACGGTTGGAATCATCATGATGCCCAGCGCAACGCCGCCCGAGAAGGCCGAAAAATGCCCCGTGAAGGGCAGGAACCAGATCTTGGGCTTTACCAGCAAAACGTAAATCGCCATACCCATCACAATCGAGGGAACACCATTGAGCACGTCTGCCGTGAAGCGAATCGCATTCGCGAGCTTCGTTCCCCGCCCAAACTCCGCCAGAAAAATGCCGCCGCTGATTCCGATGGGAATGCCGATCAGGCTTGCAATGCCAAGCAGGACTCCCGACCCAACAATCGCGTTCGCCATGCCGCCGCCTGCTTCGCCAACAGGCTTCGGCACCTTGATGAAGAAGTCGAGATTAACGGAACTGGCGCCTTTAAAAAGAAGGTAGATGAAGATCAGCACCAGCGGTGCAATTACTAGGAGAGTTGCCAGCACCGAGAGTGCCGTCACCGTTTGGTCGGTGATCGCGCGCAGCTTCGATCGAAATTGGTACGCCCCGCTCTTCACGGCCTGCTCCTCAGTGCGCCCGCGACGGCGCCCCGCGCGTCACGGCCCACACCAGCAATTGGGCAATCGCGTTCACAATAATGGTCACAATAAACAACGCGAGGCCAATTTCCGTCAGCGCGCTGTAGTGCAGGTTGGTCACAGCCTCGGCATATTCGTTCGCTATCACGGCCGCCATCGAGCTGCCATTCGACAGCAGTGAGCGATGAATATCCGGCGTGTTGCCGATCACCATGGCCACCGCCATCGTTTCGCCCAGCGCGCGGCCAAGCCCGAGAATGATCCCGCCCACAATGCCGATCCGCGCATTGCGCAGCACGCCCATCCTGATCATCTCCCACCGCGTGGCGCCGAGCGCCAGCACTGCCTCACGCTGCGAGTGCGGCACCGCCCGCATCACTTCGCGCGTAAGCGAAGAGATGATCGGCAGGATCATGATCGAGAGAATCACGCCCGCGGAGACAAATCCCAGGCCCGTCGGATTCTCATCCGTGAATAGACCGGTCCATCCAAAAGCCCTGATCAGCAGAGGATTCAAATGCTCCCGCAGCATCGGCACGAGCACCGTAATCGCCCAGAATCCATAAATGATGCTCGGAATCGCAGCCAGCAGCTCGGTCAGAAATGACAGCGGCCCCCGCATCGCGCCGGGGCACATCTCGGTGAGGAAAATCGCTACGCCGATTCCAAGAGGAACAGCGATCAGCAGCGCAAGAAACGACGACACCAGCGTTCCATAGATAAAGGGAAGCGCGCTGAACTGTCCGTTCACCGGATCCCAGTAGAGTTTCTGATGCGTATACGGATCGACGAACGACTGGTAAAAGAAGCTAAGGCCAAACTTGTGCCACGAGAGCTGCGAGCCCGTCACCAGCGCGTAGAGAATCAGCAGCACGATGGCGAAGATGCTGAGCGCGCTGAGCAGCATCAGGCCCTGAAACACCCGGTCCGCCACAACCGAATTGCCGCGTGATAGCAGGAACCTTCGAACCGCCGACGGCTTCCCGTCAACGAGCTTATCGAGCCGGGTACCTTCGGGCTGTGCGAGGGCCGCTGCCTGAGGCTGTTGAAGTTGAGAGATACGGATCTCTGGCACTTGTCCTATCACCACAGGTAGGCTACCGGTCAAAGATGAACAGGAGGTTACAGGGCTGCAAAATCAAGCGCATACAGTGCAAATATCCAATCAAATTGGAGCCGAAACCAACCCTGGAAGTGGGCTTCTCGCCTTCCCTCCGGGATTTGATGCAGAAAACAGAATTCATTTCCCCATTGGATTATTTTCCTTTACCCTTTTGCATTGAAGTCTCTATACACAACCTATGCGCCACTTTCTCGCGGTTATCGCTCTCCTGCTTTCGCCAGCAATAATTCCTGCTCAAAGCCCCGTTCAACCCGATCCTCCTCAAAGAACGTGGCATGCCGCCTGGGTTACGCACCCCACCGCGCCTCTGCGCGAGCCCATCGTGCTCCACTTTCGCCGCACCCTCGATCTGCCGGCGGTGCCCGCAAGTTACCTCGTCCGCGTCAGCGCCGATAACCGCTTCATTCTCTACGTCAACGGCCAGCGTGTTGGCGACGGCCCGGCACGCGGCGACCTCATCCATTGGCGCTACGAGCGATTCGACCTTGCCCCTTATCTCAAGGCCGGGCAAAATCTCATCACCGCAACAGTGTGGAACTTCGGCGTTTACGCTCCCATCGCCCAGATGAGTGACCGCACTGCTTTCCTGCTCGAGGGGGAGGCGACGGGCGATGCCTCCATCAGCACGCCCAAGGGCTGGCTCATCGAAGAAGAGCCGGGGCAGACGCCGCTCGACCGGTCCTGGGTGAGTCTGCTTACTTACTTTGCCTCCGGCCCCGGCGAACAGATTGATGCCGCCCGCTACGACTGGAACTGGAATTCGCCGTCAGCCACAGGCCCCTCGTGGGTGCCGGTGGGCACGCCCATGCGCGATAGCATGTTTCCCGTCAACGAGGCGCACTCGGCCGACACTACCGGCGACAACCCCTGGGGCCTGATCCCCGACGAGCTGCCGCACATGGAGTTCTCGCCGACCTTCCCCGGCGAGGTTGTCCGCACTGATCTCGCCGCGCTGAATGCTTTCCCCAGCTCTGCGGTCACCGTCCCCGCGGGTGCGCACGTTCACATCCTCCTCGACCGCAAGACTCTCACCACGGCCTACCCGCAACTCACTGTCTCGGGCGGCAAGGGCGCGAAGGTTCGCCTCACTTATTCCGAAGCTCTCTATGACAAGCATGAACACAAGGGCGACCGCGACGACGTCGGCGACCGCACCGCCCGCGGCCTGGCTGACAACTTTCTCCTCGACGGCGGCCCACACCGCACTTTCGAGCCTCTCTGGTGGCGTACCTGGCGTTATCTTGACCTCGACATCCAGACCGCCGACGAGCCGCTGCAGCTTGACTCGCTGAAGGCCTGGTTTACGGCCTACCCCTTTGAAGAGCGCGCCACGTTCAACTCCGGCG
>JBATYG010000486.1:0-3085 GCA_049673945.1 Occallatibacter sp. | reverse complement strand
AGATAGTACCATGGCCTGTCATCAAGTTATCGTCCAAAACCAATTGTGACAACAGGATGGACAACTCATAAGTAACTAAGCCAACCGCTGAACCTCCCAGAGTAGGTGGTCAGGGTGTATCCCGGAGACCTGGGCCACTTGCCCGGGGAAGGTTCTACGCGGCCCCGGCTACGCGCCATAGGTCAGCCTGTTTTTCTGTGGCTGTAACTTGCTTCCCGGTCCATTTTTACCGCAGCCGGCTCGACCGCATGTGGCTTGGCCGCAGCTGGTTCTACCGCAGCCGGTTCGGCCGCAGTTGGCGAAGGTTGGGTGTGGTTCTGATTCGCACCGGATTCCGTTGCTTTCCCGCCGGCGGCCGCGGCGGGGAAATCCGACTGCTGTGTCAACGGAATCTTCTGCTCTCTCATGGTCCGGCCAAACGGCATGCGGAGCCGCAGAACTCTCGCGCGAGCGCGTTCATCTTCCAGGTTCTTCGTGCGCGCGCGCAGCAGGTCGTTCAATGCCACCATGCCCACGATATTTCCGTTGCCTGCCGGGTCGAGCACGGGAAGCCGCGTGAATCCTGACTCTGCCATCCGCTCCACAACGCGGCGCAACGGTTCATCGGAGTAGGCAACCTGTGGCTTTGTGGTTGCAATCTCCGCTAATCGGATCGATCCGGCCCGTTCCCCTGCCTGAGAATGAAGCTGAACCAGCTGATTGCGCGTTACAACTGCTTCCAGCTCGCCCTTGGGCCCGAGCACCGGAAAGAGATGCTGCCCTTTCGGAATCTCTTTGGAGTGGATGAGCCGATACGCCTCTTCCAACGTTCCATCATGGGGCAGGACCACAACATTCGTTCTCATTACCTCCCTTACAAAGAGGATTTCGAGCGGATCGAGTGCATATTCACGGCTCAGGTGATACCCGCGGCGCGAGATTTTCTCGGTCAGAATTGAGCGCTTCAGCGTCAGAACGGTAAATGCGTGCGCGATAAAGCAGGCGACCAGCAGAGGCAAAATCATGTTCAGGTCATGCGTCAGCTCGATGGCGAACACAACGCCCGTGAAGGGGGAGCGCATAGTGCCGCCGAGAATCGCACCCATGCTGACAAGCGGCCAGAAGCCCAGGCCTAGGTGAGGAAGAAACATGCTTTCCACGCCGCCCAGGGCAGCGCCCATCATCAACAAAGGCGCCAGCACGCCCCCGGACGTGCCCGAGCCCAGTGCGATCATCCAAATTGCAGATTTGACGATGAGCACGCCTGCAAACACGGCCAAAGGAACGTTCCCCTGTAAGAGGGTGCTGATCGTGTCATAGCCTACGCCGAGAGCCTGGGGAAAGATCAGACCTCCGATTCCCACAAAAACTCCGCCGATCGCCGGCCACCACATCCAGTGGATGGGCAGTTTTCGAAAGATATCTTCTGCGCCATAAACTCCGAGAGTCAGCAGCGCCGAAAGAACGCCGGCAGCAACGCCGGCCAGGACACATCCTGCCAGTCCGGTCATGCCGATGAAGGCAGGGTGCGGAGTTACCGGAAAGAGCGGACCAGGCCCGAGCAGATAATGGCGGGTAGCCGCGGCTGTGGCGCTTGCCAACGCAACGGGAATTGCGCTGCGAGGCTTCCACTCGAACAGGAGCAGCTCTACACCGATCAACACCGATGAGAGCGGAGCCGAGAAGGTCGCCGCCATTCCCGCGCTTGCCCCTGCCACCAGCAAGGTGCGGCGCTCGATGCTGGTCAGATGGAAAAACTGTCCGATCATGGATCCGAATGCGCCGCCGGTCATGATGATTGGGCCTTATGCGCCGAACGGCCCGCCGGTTCCGATCGAGAGCGCCGCCGAGAGCGGTTTCAGCACCGCCAGGCGAGGCCGCACGCGGCTGCCGTCCATCAGGATGTATTCGATAGCCTCAGGAATTCCGTGACCGCGAATGCGCTCCGATCCATAGCGCGCCATCAGCCCCACAATGAGAGAACCGACGATCGGTACGGCAACCGCATAAATGCCAAGGTTGTTCCCCGCCGGAGAAACAAAAGTCCAGGAGATACGGTGGAAGTAGGCAATGTTGGTGAACAGGCCGATAAGCCTGATAAGACACCACGCAATGCCGGCGCCTAGCACTCCAATCACGACGGCGAGCAGCGAAATGGGAATTACGCGGACTGTGGTGGTGAAGTCGCCAAGCTCTTTGAGGCAAGGCTTCCTTTCATCGACTGCGGCGTGAGCGCTCATCCGCATCTCCTCCGATCTTTTCCACGTGTTGCATCGCCGCGCGAAGAGATTCAGAAAGCGCGGGACCGGCATCACGCAGTTCATTCCAGTGGAGGGCCGAGAGGCGGTGCAGCAATGCCTCGCCGTGAGGCGTCAGTTCGACCAGCACTTCGCGATGGTCGTCTTCAGCATGCTTGCGGCGGACAGCACCGCGCTCGGCCAGACGGTCTACAAGTTCCCCCGTGCTGTGGTGGCGCAGGCAAAGCCAATCGGCGAGAGCGGAGACCGTGGGGCGAGTCCCCCGGGGGAGGCCCTTCAGCGCGAGAAGCAATTGGTGTTGTTGGGGTTCGATTCCTTCGGCGCGTGCTGCAAGCTCGCTGGAGTGCAGGAATTGCCTGATGCGGTGGCGAAACTCGGCAAGGCGTTGAAAGCCGAGTTCCGAAATATCCGGCACTGGCCCTTCGGTTTGATGGTCACTCTCGTACCGATTCATAGGAGATGACCTGTCGCTTCCAGCGTAGCACCAGGATCGGTCGCTTGCCACTTTGCTCGATCAGCACAACCGGATCGGCCCGCTCCCGGTCCCGATTCTGAGCCCGCGGCGACACGTCTTCGTCGCCCTCTGCGCATTTGCGTATTAATTCCGCAACTCGGCGCACAATGGAGGCCGGGGGCACTGCGCGCCGCCCACAGAAGCGAACCCGACAGTAGTCAGTTATCAGTGGCCAGCTATCAGCGATCGGGTAGTTTTGCTCCACGTGGAACAAACCGATGACTGAAAACCACTGACGACTGCTTCAATGCTCCACGTGGAGCATCCGGCTGCGGTGACTGCAAAGAGCGAACTGCTTTAAGCCTGCGAAGTGTCCCCTCTGCGGGGTATACTT
>JBATYG010000485.1:0-7237 GCA_049673945.1 Occallatibacter sp. | reverse complement strand
ATGGCGGTCGTCTTCAGAAAATCTCGTCTCGATGTTGACATGCTCATTTCCCCGCCCGCGCCGTATCTGCGCACGGTCCCTCTTGGGCTCGTTGGTTTGAATCCACGAGCAAGAATACAGGACGCGGGTCGAGTAGAGAGTGAGCGGGCACACGCCCGCAAGCGCACTACACGGTGCGGTCGCCGCTTAGAAGTGGCGAATGGTTTCGCTGCTGCCGGGAGCGTGAGTCGCGGTTTCGATGTTTCGCTCAACGGGCCGTTCGACGTGACTCTCGAGCGACCGGCTCACCAGGTCACGCGATCCCAGGCCGATGGCGAGCGCCAGTGTAAGCACAATGCCGCCGAAAAGGATGCCAAACGCCAGCGACACAACGACACCGCCGATTTCTAGATGGTCCAGCGCCATGGCCGCGGCGAGCACCAACACGAGCCACTTTACGCCGAGCGAGAGAAAGCGCGCGTATTGAAGCTGCGCGTTGACTGCGCCGATGAGCACCGAGCGCGCGAGAAAACGCGCAATAAACGTGCCGGCAATCATGATGAAGATTGCGCCGAGCGAGTGGGTGAGATAGGGCAGAAGCGAGATGGGAAGAGTGGCAGCGGTCGCGTACGAAGCGTCGAATGCGGAGACGCCAATGATAAGTCCGAGAAAGACGCAGCCCCAAAACGATACGCGCGCGACGATGGCGGTGGGTGAACTGGTGGGCGACCAGTCGGCACCGCCGCGGTAGCGCATGATCTGATCGTCAAACTTGACCAGATTGAGGCCGCGCCGCAGAATTGCCGAAATGGCCATGCCAATGAGCGTGAAAACGGCCAGCGCTACAAAGAAGGCGAGAATGCCGGGCAGAACGGCGATCAGCAGCGAAAGCACACGGTAGAGAGACTGGTTGAGCGCATCCGACATGTGATGCCAGATGGAGATGTTATCCGCATAGGTAGGCGGAAGAGGCCCGGGTATCTGGGTCTGGATCATCGTTGCAAGGCAGTTGAGCATCACTTTCACCCCTTGGAAGGACCGAAATTACCGGTCGCGAAAGATAACGTCTTTGCACGTTAAGGATTGAACCGATCGGGCCAGCGCCACCGTGCCACCAGGTAGGGCTTGTCCGCTTCAAACGCCGCGGCAAGCGCTTCGATATGTCGCTCCGGATCTGATCCCGAAGCGATGACATTGATGTGGCTTGCCACCCACGCGAGATAGAGCGGGATGAGCGAGCCCAGCAAATGCCCGCGATTGATGGTGCGTAGGCGATAAGCGATCAGAAAGTCATAAACGATCCGCGCCCACAGGTGCTCGGGCATGCGGAAGGCCGCCGCATCGATAAGAGCAAGCCGTTTGAGACCAAGCATGGAGTTGGGCGAAAGAACGAGGCCCCAGATCTCCTGCAAATTGCTGTAGGCAAGGCGAAAGCCTTGCAGCATCGATTCGATCTCGGCTTTGGCGTCCGCCGTCCCGTGCTGCTCAGTGGGCAGCACTTTACGCGCGGCCGGCGTAACCCTGGCGCGCTGCCAGTAGGCTGCCTTTACATCGAGATCAGCGAAGAGCGAGCCAGTAATGTACGGCAGCACCGCGTTTAGATCGGGCTCGGAAGGCTGAGGTAATTCGCGCGGGCCCACGTCGACTTCGTCGATCGTCAAGCCAGCCGCGGCTGCCTCGCTCACGGGCCACAGAAGGGCATCGCTTTGTCCCAGGCCGACAAAACGCTGCGCTGTGACGGCCACCCGCTCTGCCATGCGTATTGAAAGGGCCAGATCGAGCGCCTGCGGAAAGCGGGCGCGGCTGGCAAAGAGCGCGCGGCTGAGTGGATAGAAGATCGCGGAGTTGGCCACGCCGGCGCGCGGCGGCAACTGGTAACGAGGCACAGCGAGATCTGCTGGAGCATTGGTGACCGCGTTGGCAAGATCGCGCAATCCAGACGAGCTCAGCGAATCGGATTCAGGGCCGAGCATGAGGATGGCGCGGGCGCCATGCTTCTGCGCAAGCTGATGAGCATTCAGATAATCGGCCGCGGTCAACACCCATGACGACTTGCTCGCCGGAACCTCGACCAGCTTCAGTGCCGGATACGTCTCAGACGGCGGCAGCGCCTCCGGTACGGCGACGAGCAGATTCTCAGCGGGCAGAGACGCAGTGAGGCTCGCGAGAAGGCTGTCGAGCTTCGGCTTTGGCATGGTGGGCAACAGGACGAGGAGTCCGCCTTCTGGCCGCGAAGACTCTGATCGGGTGTCGGGCATGGTGTTTGTTGTTGCCATCGTTGCAATTCTGCTAAATCGGTGTCCCTACAACGCTAAGATGCCGGCAAGCGGAATGCGGAGCCACACCGGCCGATTATTCAACTCGTACTGCACTTCATAGAGCGCCTTCTCAAGCACGCAGGCATCGAGCAGGGCTTGCGCCTGGCCCGCCGCAGGAAGCAAAGCAGGGTTCGCGTCAATCGTATCGAGATAGCCCGAGAGAAATGCGGATGCCACCGCGCGCTCCCAGAAGGCTGCCCACGCCGCGAGCGGACCGGCGGCTGCGGCGCCTGAGTCGGCGAAGCGATCGAGCCCCAGGTGTGCAGCATAGGAAAACGAGCGAAGCATGCCGGCCACGTCTTTGAGCGGCGATTGCTTCTTGCGGCGTTCAGCCAGGGAGCGCGCTGGCTCCCCTTCAAAGTCGAGCAGGACGAAGTCGCCGGGCGCGGATCGACTGGATGGGGCGGTGCGCAGCGTCTGACCAAGGTGATAGTCACCGTGAACGCGGATGAGTTGCCCACTGACTTGTCGCGTAGTGCCGATCCCGGCGACGCGGACGAGCAGATCGCGGCGCCGGGCGATCACTCCCGCAGCGGCTTCGGTAGTCAGCGCGTCGAAGGTGGCGAACCGCGACTTGAGAAGGGCGATGACCGAATCGAGATGTTCCTCGATGCGCCGGGCATCGGATGCCAGGGTCTCCTGCGTCATGGGCAGGGGTGCGAAGGCAGGATCGGCGGTCGGGCTGCCGAGTGCGAGATGCATTTCGGCAGTGCGCCGGCCGAGCAGCGCAGCGGCCTCTGTGGTATCGCCGGCCTCTGGGGATGCGACTCGCGCCGATGAGAGAGCAGGCGCCGGCAGCGCCGGCGGAGCCTCACGATCGGCGATCGATTTGAAGAACTCCGCGATGCGCGCAAGAAACCACCTCCAGCCATCGCACTCATTGGCCACAAGTCCCTGCAGTATCGCGGCGCTCGTCTTTTCTGCTCTGACAGGTGTAATGGATATCTCGCCCATGAACGGGGGAATGTGCGCGAACTTCGCTGTTTCTGTGAGGTATCGGCCGATTTCGGTTTCGGGGTTTTCGCCAGGCTGCAGACGGCGGAAGAATTTGAGGATGAACTCTTCGCCGTAGATGATCGAGGTGTTGGACTGCTCCGTGCCGACGATGCGCGACGGCAGCGCGCGGTTCGTGCCGTTGAAGACCGCGGACGAGCGGGCCTCGAGGGAGCCAGTCTGCAGCGCGGGCTCGCCTGCGGTTGGTGACTCACGCAGCTGGATGCGCTGCGCGGCGGATGACTCGCCAGGTACTGAAGAGCGTGAAGATGTTGCAGCTTCGCCCGGCTGGGTATCGAGGGGCACGGGCGCGACCGGCGCGTCGATTCCTTCGTGCTCTATCAACCGCGCATCGGTCGCGGTTGCTGTAGCTGCGGGGAAGATCTCGTGGGGCCGCAGATGTACCGCAGCGCCTGACGCCGGCCCATGCGTTGCGCGTTCCGGATGCTGTAGCAGCTCGGCGGCTCCTCCCCCGGCGATGGAAGCACGCGCGGACTGCCCCGTAGCTGCTGCGGCAAGCGATGCAGCCACTTCAAGCGCGGCGGTGCGCATGGTCGAGAGCGGCAGAGTCGCATTGCGCTCAACCAGGGCGAGCAGGCCCTGCCGTGTATCTTCGCGGACGGCACCGTCATGCAGAACCGCGGCTCCGGTCGGAGTCGATAGGGTAGCAACCATACTCTGCGGAGACGTGGCGGCGATCTGTTCGGCATCGAGGCCGGTGCTGAAGGCAAGCGGAAGCTGGTAGATCTCGCTCTCGCCTTCGGTGAAGCTGATTTCGACGTAGAGCAGCACCGGCGGGACCGTGCTGGCAGACGGCAACTTGCTTGCCGGCAGAATCGTGGTGTTCTCTGCGACCGCGGCTGGCAGCTCAACCCAGTCCATCACGCGAATGCTCTGGATCCCGCGCGTCTTGGCTCCAAACCAGCGCTGATTCGACAGCCAAGCGGGCAGCGTGGACGCAAGCAGCGCTATTCCGTGGCCGGCGAACCAGCCCGGCCACCCCTTGGTGAGCAGATCGAGCGCGACGGCGAATTCAGTTGCTTCAGGCTCAGCCGCGTCCGTCACAAGTTGAGGAAACGGCGCAGGCTGGACGGTTGCCGGCTGCAGTTCGAGCCAGAGGAAGGAGTAAGGCGCGAGGCTCAGTGCGTAAGGCTCTTCAGTGATGGTGGGAAAGGGCACGTAGCCAAGCATCTCCACCGGCTCCATGCCCGCATACGCCGACAGATCCAGCGAAACCGGCTGCGCAAAACGGCTGAGATTGGCGCAGCAGAGCACGGTTTCATGCGAGCCGTCGGGCCGCTCCAGATCGCGAAGATAGGCCAGCACTCTGCGATTCGCGGGATTCAAAATCGTGAGGCTGCCCCGGCCGAAGACCTGGAAGAGCTTGCGCAGCGCGATCATGTTCCGCGTCCAGTGCAGCAGGCTCGATTGATCGCTGAGCTGGGCTTCGACGTTCACCACCTGGTAGCCGTAAATCGGGTCCATGATGACGGGGAAGTAGAGCCGCGCAGGATCGCAGCGGGAGAATCCGGCATTGCGGTCCGAAGTCCACTGCATCGGGGTGCGCACGCCATTGCGGTCGCCAAGATAGATGTTGTCGCCCATGCCGATCTCATCGCCGTAGTAGAGAATCGGCGTGCCGGGAAAACTAAGGAGCAGGGAATTGAGCAGCTCGATGCGGCGGCGATTGTTATCGACGAGCGGCGCGAGGCGCCGGCGGATGCCGACATTGACGCGCATGCGCGGGTCGGCCGAGTAGGCGAAGTACATGTAGTCGCGCTCATCGGCGGTCACCATCTCGAGCGTGAGCTCGTCGTGGTTGCGCAGAAAGAGCCCCCACTGGCACGTCTCGGGAATGGGCGGCGTCTGCGCCATGATATCGGTGATAGGCAGCCGGTCTTCCTGCCGCAGCGCCATGTAGATGCGCGGCATGAGCGGGAAGTGGAAGGCCATGTGGCATTCGTCGCCGTCGCCAAAGTAAGGCCGCACGTCGGCGGGCCACTGGTTGGCTTCGGCAAGAATCAGGCGGTTCGCATATTCGGCATCGATCGCGGCGCGAATCTTGCGGATGATGGCGTGCGTTTCAGGGAGGTTTTCGCAGTTGGTGCCGTCGCGCTCGCAGAGATAGGGAATCGCATCCATGCGGAGGCCGTCGACACCCATATCGAGCCAGAAGCGCATGGCCTTCAGCACTTCTTCAAGCACCAGGGGATTGTCGAAGTTGAGGTCGGGCTGATGCGAAAAAAAGCGGTGCCAGTAGAACGCCTTGGCCGTGTCGTCCCAGGTCCAGTTGGATTTTTCAGTATCGGTAAAGATGATGCGTGCGTCTTTGTAGAGCTTGTCTGTTGAAGACCACACGTACATGTCGCGCTGCGGCGAGCCGGGGGGCGCAAGGCGGGCAGCCCTGAACCACGGATGCTGATCGCTGGTGTGATTGATGACCAGCTCGATCATCACTTGCATATTGCGCTGATGCGCGGCGTCAAGGACTGCCTTGAAATCATTCAGCGTTCCGTAGGAGGGATTGACGTCGACGTAGTTGGCGATGTCGTAGCCGTCATCGCGCAGCGGCGACGGAAAGAAGGGCAGGAGCCAGATGCAGGTGACGCCAAGCTCCTGCAGATAGTCGAGCTTCGACAGCAGACCCGGAAAGTCGCCGATGCCGTCGCCATTCGAATCGGCAAACGCGCGCACGTGCAACTCATAGACGATGGCGTCTTTGTACCAGAGCGGATCTGTTGCGCTTGCCAGCTTCTTCACACTTCTCTTCTCCAAACTGGTTGGATGCGCGCTTCTGTGGAATCTGGCGGCCCTGCTGGTTTGACTCGGGCGCGGTCAGAAGAGTACGAGAGCTTAAGCGGCCTGGTAGTGCCGCAAGAATGCCAGTGTAAGGCAACCCAGCCCGCCGGCATTGTTTCTGCCGCAAATCCCTCGAGGTCACTGCGCCTCAGCTAGAGAAAGTATTCGAAGTCGGTCTCAAGTTTCATTCTGCGATGAATTCTGAGAATGTGCCCCGCTCTCTTTGAAGGATCAAGCTCGACATAGTTGCGCGGACCCTGCCATAGATATCGCTCGCTGCTCAATAAATCTTCGGCTTCGTAGGATCGATCTTCGGGGATCTCGAGCTCGACGAGCGGAAGCGTCACGAAGCCGCTCTGGGAGTGATAGGGGTCGAGATTGACGATAGTGAGCAGCAGATTCGAACGGTCTTCTGACTCCTTGCTGTAGCAGATGAGCTGCTCATTGTCCGTGGGGTAAAAGCGCAGCGACCAGTCATTCTGCAGCGCCGCGTTGGTGTTGCGGATTTCATTCACCTGCGCGATCAGCGCGCGCAGGCTCCCGGGCCGATCCAGATCCCAGTGGCGAATCTCGTACTTCTCCGAATTCAGATACTCTTCGCTGCCGTGACGCACCGGCTGGTTTTCAAGCAGTTCGAAGGCCGGCCCGTAGATGCCGTAGTTGGCGCCGAGGGTCGCGGCCAGCAGCAGGCGAATTACAAATGCCGGCCTGCCGTCGATCTGCAGAAACTCCGTGAGAATGTCGGGCGTGTTGGGCCACTGGTTCGGGCGAAAGAACTCGCGCGCCGGAGTCTGTGTGAGCTCGGTGAGGTAGGCGGTGATCTCCTGCTTGCCGTTGCGCCACGGAAAGTACGTGTAGGACTGGCTGAACCCGAGCTTTGCCAACCGCTGCATGATCTTCGGACGCGTAAAGGCTTCGGCGAGGAAGATGACTTCAGGGTGGTCGCGCTTGATCTCACCAATCACCCACTCCCAGAAGGGAAAGGCCTTGGTGTGCGGGTTGTCGACGCGGAAGATGGTTATGCCGGTGCCGATCCAGTAGATGAAGACGCTCTTCAGCTCATCCCACAGACCGAGCCAATCTTCGGTTTCGAAATCGAAGGGGTAGATGTCCTGGTACTTCTTCGGCGGATTCTCGGCATATTGAAT
>JBATYG010000484.1:0-4004 GCA_049673945.1 Occallatibacter sp. | reverse complement strand
CCGAAGGCGTGTCAAGAAGTCTGGGCCCTCAGAGAGTTTCCGGGAGTTGAGTATAGTGCCTCGATGGCGCCGGGCCAAGTAACCCGGAAGGGGCATTACCCGGCGATGGTCGCCTGGTCTGCTGCCGGGGAGTTCTGAATATCCATTCGTTCAATCAAACCGCCGGCGATGCGATAAGCGTGGTAAACGATCGTATCGACCAGTACCTTGCCGTCGAGGTCGCGCACCACCTGGTGTACTTCCACAATCATGCGGCCCGCCGCGTCCCTGTCGATCCTGAGCGGCTCCACATGGGGGTCGAGTATCTTCCATTGGCGCGTCCAGTAATCGCGCACCTCTTCGCGGCCATGTACGTGTCCGCCTTCCATTCCGTTGGCCCACTCCACATTGGGATGCATGCGCTCGAGCACGGCGTCGATGCGGCGCGCGTTGAAGTCGCGGTAGGCTCCTGCCAGAACCTCGCGTTCGGAGATTTCCACTGAGTTACCCACTCTCTGTTGTTGGATGCTTATTCGGGGTGATCGGGCGCCATCAGGCAAATGTCAGGAAGGTTCCGGTAGCGCTCCGCATAATCCATTCCATAGCCGATCACAAAAAGATTCGGGATGGAAAAGCCGATGTAGTCGGCTTCGATTTTTTCGATGCGCCGCGATGGTTTGTCGAGCAGCGCGGCAATGCGCAAGGTTTTGGGCCGCTGCTGCAGAAAGATTTTGCGCAGGTAGGAGAGCGTCAGTCCGGTGTCGAGGATGTCTTCGACGATGAGCACATTCTTGCCCTCGATGGGCTCATCCAGATCCTTGATGAGCTTCACCGCGCCGGACGAGCGCTGGGCCCTGCCGTAGCTGGATACGGCGACAAAGTCGAAGGTGGCGTCCACCTGAATGGCGCGCGCCAGATCGGAAAGAAAAAGCGCCGCACCTTTGAGAACGCCAACCATCACCACCTTTTCGCCCTTGAGGTCGCGGGTAATCTGTGCGCCCATTTCCTCAACGCGATCGGCAATTTGCTGGCGCGTATAGAGAATCTCGTTAGCCGGATAAGTGCTGGCAGACATAGGGATAGTATCGCCGAACGGGCAAAGGGGAAGCGGCGATGCTGTGAAAATCGCGGCGGTGTCGAGGCCCCACAACAAGCATGAATGGCCCGCGTCTATACTTGAAAAGGCATGATTCCTTACCTGCACATCCTGGGCCTGCAAATTCCCACATTCGGATTGATGCTTTGGCTCGCCGCCGTCGCCGGCGCGGTTGTGTTGGACAGGTCATTCAAGCGGGCCAGGATCAACGCCGACGCCGTCGGCATGGTGGCCGTCGCGGTCGTCGCGGGAATTGTCGGCGCAAAGCTATGGCATGTTCTCGATTCGCCGGCTGAATTTCGCGAGCTAGGTTGGCGCGTGCTGTGGGATCAGGCTGGATTTGCGTGGTTTGGCGGTCTCACCTTCGGCCTCGGCGCGCTGGTTTTTCAGGGCTGGCGGGCGCGCATCGGGGCTTTGAGGATTTTGGACCTGGCGGCGCCTTCAGCGGCAATCGGCTATGGCGTCGGCCGGATCGGCTGTTTCCTCTCCGGGGATGGCTGCTACGGGCTGCCCACGAATCTCCCCTGGGGAATGAGCTTTCCGAATGGCCTCGAGCCGACTGCGCCCGGCGTGCGCGTTCATCCGACGCCGCTCTATGAATTTGTTCTGGGTTTGCTGATCGGCTGGTGGCTTTGGGTGCGGGGCCGGAAAGCAAGGCCCGCAGGTTGGATTCTCGGGGAGTATCTGGTTCTGACCGGAATAGCTCGCTTTCTGGTTGAATTTATACGCCGCAACCCCAACGTTCTATGGGAATTGTCGAATGCCCAACTAGCGGCCGCCGGCTCGGTAGTGGCCGGAGCTGTGCTGATCTGGTTCGCTGCGCGGCACCGGGCACATGATCCCGAAGAAGCGGCGCAGGCGGTCGAGAAAGCTGCCTGAAGAGGTTATGACGCAAAACCTCTCGACGTAAAGACAGAGGCCCGGTCTCAGGTTGAGAGCGGGCCTTCGATTTTCAGTTGCCCAATCAGAATTGCCTGATCAGAATCGCTTGTTCAGTCGCCACTCTGAGGAGCCTGACTCACCAGATTCACAACTGAACGCACTGAGGCGCTATGGGCGATCAGCTGATAGTTCCGCAGGGCCCGCTCGCGCTTCAAGGTACGCCAGCAACTCCAGGCGCGATCGCCATCGGAATGCTGAATGGGCAGCAGGTTGCAGAACGCGAAGCAGAGGTTGGCGAGACCAAAGGCTGGCGACAGGGACCAGAACGCCATGAGCAGCAGATTCATGCCTGGCCCACCAAGGGAGATCGCGAGGTTCTTCGCAGGCGGGCCCGGCTCGCGCACCATGTACATTCCTCTCCAGGTGAAACCGAGCGTCTTGACATTCACGCCCGCAGCCCGTGCCACGAGCAGGTGCCCGACTTCATGAAGCGTAGCAGCGACAAGCCCGAGGAACAGACCGTTGAAGATGGGGGAGAACCATGCCAACGAAGGCATCCTACCTCCTGAATCGACTCACCCGTTTGGATGCGTTCAAGACAGATTTCGGCTGCTGTGCGCTGGTGGATTAATAGTTTGCTGTAAAGTGATACATCGGTGTTCCAAATGGGCGCAAATGTGATTACTCTTTCCCAATTTCAAAGCTTACTTTCTTAACGAGATGAAGGCTCGGTCAGAGGCGCTTGAGAAAAGAAAGGGCTTCCTGCAACTGCGGAAACTGGCGCTCGTCAGCTTTGAAGTCGGCAGAGTGAACGCAGCGGCGCAGGCCGCGCATTTTTACAGGATGCTTGAGGTGAAGCATCTCATGGTAGAGCAGGTATTCGATTGCGTAACGCGGGCTCGATGGGCGATCGAAGACGCGGCTGACGACAATGGTGTTGTGTGCGGCGTCATAATGGCCCAGCAGGCGCCGGGCGTGACTCTCGCTCCACGTGAGGTTGGGCCGGCCGAGCAGGCCGCCGAAGAAGCGGGAGTTGAGCGAGTCGAAGATATCTTCGAGGTGGTAATAGCGGCCCTCAGGGCCGGTGAATCGTTTGGAGCCGCGGGCATAGCGGATAAGCTCGGTCTGGCGAGTGACCGAGGCGCTCGAGGCAAACCGCTTAAAGCGCAGATTGTGAGCCGACTCGATGGGCTTGCGATAGAGCTTTGCCAGCAGGATATGCGCAATGGCGCGAATCACGCTCTCAGGCGCGCCCTCGAGGAGATCGGAGAGGCTGACGTGAATCTTGCCCTCACGAAGACGGATGGTGGTGTTGAGGGAAGTGAAGCGCCGGAAGCGGACAAGAAAAGGTGGGATGGGAGCACGAGGACGCAACGCCCTGTATTCGGCTTGAAATATCGCTGGGAGAGATTCGGGGGTCACCAATTTGAAGTTAGCACAATGGCGTGGAAGGCGGCGCGGGCATGGCTATTGGGGCTCGGCGCGGTCCTGGCCTCGCTGGTCTTTGTGGATGTCGAAGTAGTCCGTCTGCTCCTTGAAGAGCTGCGAGACCTGGTCGCTGAGGTCCTTGCCGGAGTCGATGGCCTCTTTGCGCGAGAGTTCAAATGTGCGTTCGGAAGCGATGCCATTGAGGGCCTCAAGCCAGCGCGGCGCCACTTCATTAAGAGTCTTGAGGGACTTGCGCAGATCGGCCTTGCGGTCGCCGTATTGGTCGAGGTTTGAGCCGAGCTCGTCCATCAGGGCAGTGAGATCCTGCAACACGTCATCGAGGCGATGCGCGCGGGCACTGGAGTGTCCACGGGAACTCAGACTTTTGATGGTATCGACGTGTTCGCCAATGAACTTGGTGTAAAGCCGGATGCGTTCGTCGGGATAGATGCCCTCTTCGCGGATCTGGTCGACCTGGGCCTGAGTCAGCGGCTGGCGCTCATCCTTCTGTGCGGCGAGCGAAGGCGCGAGCGCCGCGGAGCAGACGAGAACGAGCAGAAAACGCGATCGAAAGAGTTCTTTCACTTTCAGGCCCAAGCGACGAAGCACACTCACATAT
>JBATYG010000483.1:0-3177 GCA_049673945.1 Occallatibacter sp. | reverse complement strand
AGCTGCAGCCAGGTGGTGAGGTACTGGACTTCACCATCGTAGGAGCCGGCGGCTTCCGGATTGGGCCACACCTCGATTCCCTGCATGGGCCAGCGGCCGAAGTTGTTCACCTGCGCCTGCTGAAGGGTGGCGGCCTGAGCGGGAATGGAAGCAAGCCACGTGGAGAAGACGCCGTTGTTCTTGAGCGCGTTCCATTGAGTGACGACGTCGGCCTTGAAACCGGGGTCTTTGAACCATTGCGTGTACCAGGCCGATTGTGTCTGGCCCCAGGGAACGGTCGGATTCACGATCGGCTGGTAATTGACGTTGCCGGAACTGATATCAAAGTCCCAGATGGGCCCCATGTAGAGGAGCGGATTGTCCATGGCTTTGTAGAGGTAGTCGCTGCTGAAGAAGGCGCCTCCATCGACGTTGCCCATGAGGTCATTGACGATGTAGAAGTTGACGGCAGAGGCTTCGTCGAAATAGGCGCGCCAGCCGAGGGTTGGGTCAGTGAAGTTACTCGAGAAGAGGGCGGTCTCGGCGGTATCGACGTAATTGGAGATGTAGGCGGTCTGCTGGGGGACTTCGGGATCGGGAGTGAAATCGGGATCGTCGAGGCCGATGGGGTAGCCCCGCGGCGTGGTGAAGACGAAGGCTTCATCCCTGCGCGCGTCGATCTCAAGAAGATAGCCGCCAGTGATGTCGTCAGCGGTATCGCTCTCCGTGAGTTCGGTGATGTTGACGCGATGGCTGTCGACCTTGATCTCTTCGATGAGCTGATAGGTGCCCTCGTAAACACTGTTGAGATAGACCTCGACAAAAAGAGAATGCGGCGCCCAGGGCACGAGGGTGCTGGTGCCGCTGGGCGAAGGCGAGCCGGCGGGCGAGTCGAGGTAACCGTTGCCGATGGGAATGGCGTTAGCGAGAGCCGACGCGGCCCAGTCGCGGAGGAAGGTCTTGTCGTCGTAGTTGGCGAGCAGAATGTAGCTCTTGCTCTTGTCGCAGATCGCGTTGCCTTTGCTGGTGACGTAGGGACAGCTGACGCCCATTGTGCCGAGCAGATCGAGGCTGGTGTTGAGCTTGACGTGGTAGGGAAGCTTGGGCATGGCGGAAGAGGACTCCCCATGCACGTGGAACGAGGCCGTGTTGTCGGTGTCGCCGGAATTGGGAATGTAGGAAGTCTGCCCGTCGGCAGAGGTGATGGTGATGGTGCCGGAGACGTTGATGTCTTTGCTGGTGACGGGCACGCCATTGGTGTTGATGTTGACGATGGGGAGATTGATGGTGGAAGGAACGAAGGCTGGGTCGGATACGGAAATGGTGAGAGGAAAAGCTGCGGTGACGCGCGTCGATCCGCTGGCAGCGACGAGCGAGGTGGAGGCGGTCCAGCTGGCGGGGCCGCTGGCGAGGGTGGTCGAGAAGCCCTCCTGCCCGGCCGCGCGCGTGGCGCTGAAGTAAATGGTCCCGGAGCTGCCTGCAGTGAGTGTGATGGGCGTAACGGTGACACCGGAAGGAAGACCGGTGAGCGTCACGGTAAAGGCGCCGTCGAACGCGCCCGCGAGCGTTACCGTGAGAGGAACGTTCTGCTGCCCCGGATAGAGGGTAAGAGCGGAAGGATTGGCGACGAGAGACTGCCCCTGACCGTGGAGCGCGGTGAAGCAGAGAAGCAGGAAAGCGGCGAGACGCGGGAGACGGCGCAGCAGCAAGAGATATTTGCGATTCGAGCCCATTCGACTATTCATCCTCCAACGGCCTGGCAACGCTCTGGCGAGATCCTGGCCAGGCCCTACGGGCACACGATCGCTGCGGGGCGGCCTCACATTTCCAGTGATTGATTTGTTTGTCTATCGTGCGTTTGAAAAGAGTATGACAGGCGCGGGCAGGTTTTTCCTACAGGGCGGTATCACCTCAGCAACGGTGTTTCGGAAAGGAACGCGCCCGTGCCGAAAGAGGAACACTAGGCGCGCGCGCGGCACTGCTGCGCGATGAAGATTCTGGCGCCGAGCCAGGCAGTGGGCAGGGCGAGGAGAACGAGGGCGACGGGATACCAGTGAGGTCCGAAGGCGGGACCGGCGTTCCAAGTAGCGATGGCGCCGGCGAGGTTTGCGGCGAGGCCGAGCCAGCCGAGGATGATGGAATGGCGCATGGGCAGGATGGGCGCGAGGCGGGCACAGAGGTAGCTGCCGAGGATGCCGTAGAGCGTGCGGTAGGTCGTAGCGAGGAGCAGAAGAGGGTTGGAGAAGCGTTGGCCGAGAGCGGGCGCGATGCCGCTCGCGTGCAGGGCAAAGTCCGTGGCGACGGAGAGAAGAGCGCCGACCAGCGCGCCGGCGATGATGGCGAGGACGCTGCGCCAAAGGCGGCCGGAAGTGTCGAGAGAATGCATCATGTCAGAGGCCCCGCCGGGGAGTGGAAATTGTGATGGTACAGGGCACCATGAGGCGGGCACAAGGCGCTTTGTTTCAATGGCTCGAGCGGCTTATGTATCGGCGGGAGGGCCTGACGCATCCATTAAAGGAGAAGGAAGTGTGAGCGGAAGGAAGTGCGAGGACCCATGGAGAAGCTAACGAGACCGTTGCAAGACGGGGTATCCGTGAAGCGTCCGCGAGTGGTGATCGTGGGGGCGGGGTTCGGGGGTCTGCATGCCGCGAAGGCCCTGGGGCATTTGCCGGTAGACGTGACGGTGGTTGACCGGAAGAATCATCACACGTTTCAGCCGCTGCTTTATCAGGTAGCGCTGGCGGTGCTGTCGCCGGCGGATATCGCGCAGCCGATTCGCACGGTGCTGCGCAGGCAGAAGAACACGGAAGTGTTGATGGACGAGGTAGTAGGCATCGATGCGGACAAGCGCACGGTGACGCTGGGATCGGGCACGCGGCTGACCTATGACTACCTGGTGGTGGCGACGGGGGCGACGCACTCCTACTTTGGCCATGATGACTGGGCGAAGCTGGCGCCGGGTCTGAAGACGATTGAGGATGCGACGGAGATACGGCGGCGGGTGCTGCTGGCCTTTGAGCTGGCCGAGCGGCAGATGCAGGAGCACGGTTGGCATCCGCCATTGAATTTTGTGGTGGTGGGGGGCGGCCCGACGGGGGTGGAGCTGGCGGGCGCGATCAGCGACATCACGAAGCTGTATATGAAGCACGATTTCCGGCATATCGATCCGACGAAGGCGCGGGTGCTGCTGATGGATGG
>JBATYG010000482.1:0-2938 GCA_049673945.1 Occallatibacter sp. | reverse complement strand
CCGAGATCGCACAGGAGGCTTTACGCACCGGGCGCGGCGTCGCCGACCTCGTTCTCGAGAAGAAACTGCTCACAAAGCAAAAACTCGCCGAGATCCTGAAGCCTGAAAATCTCACGCGGCCCGTCGCGCCCGTGCGTATTCCCGGCACAGCGAAACGCTCAGCTAGACCACGAAATCCCTGCGCGAACAGACCAGAAGGAGCAATCGATGACCGCGCGCCAGCAGACCACTTCCAGGAAAGGCTCGTACATCTCAACCGGGCATCTGCCTTCGCCCGATCAGGTTCGCGAGCTGTTGACCGAGGCGCACGAGCGCTTCAAATCGAATCAGGAAGGTGCGAACTCCGACGTTTATCCCGCGCTCGCACGGGTTCCCGGCACCTTGTTCGGATCGTGCCTGGTTGCCACCAGCGGTAACGTTTATCCAGTGGGCGACGCTGACTACGAATTTGCGATTATGAGCGTCTCCAAGCCGTTTATCTTCGCCCTCGTATGCCAGGCTCTCGGTGCGGAGCAGTCCCGGCGGAAACTTGGCGTCAACAGCACTGGACTCCCCTTCAACTCTCTGGCGGCAATTGAGCGCAGCGCCGACGGCCGCACAAACCCCATGGTGAATTCCGGCGCGATGGCCGCCACGAGTATGGTCCCCGGCGCAACCCGCGATGAAAGGATCAGGTTTATTCACGACGGCCTCTCGCACTTTGCCGGCCGCACGCTACCGCTCAACACCGAGGTCTACGAGTCCGCGATGAAGACCAACAATCGCAATCAGGCGATTGCCCAACTGCTGCAAAGCATCGGCCGCATCGACCTTGATCCCGCCGAGACCACTGACCTTTACACCTGGCAGTGCTCCCTGAATGTCTCCGCAAGGGACTTGGCCGTAATGGGCGCGACCCTGGCCGATGGCGGATTGAATCCGCTCACGCGCGAACAGGTGGTGGATGCCGCGAGCTGCCGGTTTGCGCTGGCGGTGATGGCGACTGCCGGCCTCTATGAAACCTCGGGCGACTGGCTCTTCGACGTAGGTCTGCCTGGCAAGAGCGGCATCGGGGGCGGCATCGTCGCCGTGGCGCCCGGCAAGGGAGCACTGGGCACCTTCGCCCCGCCTCTCGATGCAGCCGGCAACAGCGTCAAGGGCCAGTTAGTCGCGAAGTTTCTGGCCGAGCAATTAGGCATGAATCTTTTTGTATCGCAGCCGGAAGTCGACGCTCTCAGCAGAATCGAAAGCGCCGCATGACAAGTTCGAGCCCGACGGCGCTGTTCTGGGTCGATATTCGCTAGGCGCTGCGGGGGTTGAGCAAATGACGTTCTTCCGTGACGCAGTCGCAGTCATCAAGTCAACACTGCTCAATCTCGAGCGGAAGCATCTCCACCTTGCCGCCGCTGGCCTCGCTTACTATCTGTTGCTGTCTTTCTTTCCGGGCCTGATGCTCATCATGGCGGTCATCGGCTTTCTGCCCCTGCAGGATGGAACGGCCGTGGCAACTTCATTCCTCGGCAACATCATCCCGCAGCTTGGTGAACAGAACACCATCGCCCACGAAATACTGAACACCGTTGGCGCGCATCGTGGCGGACTACTGTCTTTTGGAATCATCTCGACCCTCTGGCTCACGTCCAAGGGAGTCAAGGGAATCATTGCCGGTCTCGACATGACCTACGAGGTGAAGAGGCCGCGCCGCGTCTGGACCAACCGGGTCCTCGCCTTTGGCCTTGCCTTCGGCGTTGGCGTGCTGCTCATTCTCGGCGTGGCGCTCACCCTCTCCGGCCCGATCCTGGAATCGCTGATCTCACAGGTCATTCCAGTCCACTCATTCTGGATTCGCATCTGGCCACTTATGCAATGGTCCCTCACCGCGCTCTTCACCTTTGCTGCCGTTGAGATGCTCTATATCCTCGCGCCCAACGTTGCTCTTAGCGAAAGGATCACCATCCCGGGCGCCGTCGTTGCTGCCGCCATCTGGATGGCGCTCTCCTGGGGAATCAGTTTCTATTTTCACAATTTCGGCGCGGGCAAACTCGACATGTTCTACGGAACAATGGCCACGCCGATCGCCATCGCCATCTGGCTCAACTGGGGCGCGCTCGGCATGCTGACCGGCGCAGAAATCAATCAGAATATTCAATCTCTGCGATCACGAAAGATGCCGCATCCCGCCCAGCACCCGATCCATCCCAGCGACGCCGCCTGAAGAAGGCCTGCTGTGCAGATCTGCGGTCGAGGCTGAAAGTCGACGCCAAACACTTTGAGCCACCCGAAGGCGGCTCACTCTGACTCGATATTGACTCTTGGTGCCGAAGAAGGGACTCGAACCCCCACACCCTTGCGAGTACGTGGACCTGAACCACGCGCGTCTGCCAATTCCGCCACTTCGGCACGGGACACGAGTCCAGGGAGGCATCACCCAGACCGGCAGTGTCTCTAAAGTCTAGCAAATGGCCGGGCTAGTGTCGAATGCAGCGACGCCCGCCGCGCATCAGGCTCAGCGGCGCTTCAGAGCCTCCAGTTCGTCTAGCGTGCGCGGCCAATCGGAGCCCAGCAGTCGCGAGAGACTGCGGTCGGCGAGCACCCGGCCCCCCGTCTGGCAGCGTGCGCAATAGTTGGTTTCGTTGTCGGCATAGCGGATGCGTTGCACCTTCTCGCCGCAGCGCGGGCAGGGCAGGCCATAGCGTCCATGCACCGCCATCTCAGGGCGAAAGGCAGTGACTTTCTCGGGGAAGCCCTTTGCTGCTTCCGCGGTCAGGCGATCGATCCACACGGTCAGCGTCGTCCGGATCGCCGCAAAGAGCCGCTTCCACTCTTCGTCGCTGAGCTTGTGCGTCAGCGTGATAGGCGAGAGTTGCGCGGCGTGCAGAATCTCATCTGAGTGCGCATTACCAACGCCGCTGATGAGGCGTGGGTCAGTGAGCGCGCGCTTGAGGGTGCGATTCTCGAG
>JBATYG010000481.1:0-3505 GCA_049673945.1 Occallatibacter sp. | reverse complement strand
GAGTAACTGTGAGCGGTTACCGAACCGGCGAGACGTGATGCACGGAATTGCAAGCAGCATTGCTTCGCGTCCCGGGGAGATAGCGTGAAAATGCACAGAGCGCCTGCGAAGAACTTCGCGCGCTTCGAATGAAGAACTCGCGGAACGAGGTATTCTTCGAACTCTTCTGCGCCGGATTTGCGAGCAATTTCACCGAAAAAGATCTCCTTTATGCGCTCCCGCGCGCTTCATCCTCGAAAACTCAAAGCGAATGCACCGCACATGGTGATATCCACAATTACTTCCGCGATTTGCACTTGCTTCCACAGATCGAACAGGCCTAATGTCTCAAATCAAGCGGTGACATTGAAAGCAATCGGACAGCAGTTCCGATCTGGCATTAGAAGCAGGATCGATTGCTTCAGGTAACGCGCAGCCAGCTTGCTGGCGGCGAAGAGCCGGAAGAGATTGAGAGAGCAACGAGAGCCAGGCAGGAAATGCCGGACCCGTTGGACACGAAGATTCATCCGCGGCGCAAGCCGAGGATGCAAAGTTCGGGTGCAGCCGGGGATTCATCGTCGATCAGCCGTAGATGCGGACCCGGACAACCGGGCAGCCAGCGACGGCACCGCCGAGGGAAAGAGAAGCGGGGTGACTCGCCAATCAGACCCGGAGCAACGCCGAGGGACCTGAGTTTTAGGGCGACCTGGAAGTTAGCCCTTCGGCGGGCCAGAGGAAAGACGAACCGGGGCAACCCGGCGAATCCAACCGAAGCCAAATCCGGAAGGTGCAGATGTCCGGGGAAACTCGGGGAGACCACCAGACGGAGCCGGAAGGTCGGCAAAGCGGGGCGACCTGCAGAGCCGATTGTCGGCGATACCGAAAGACCGGAAGCGGGGGCAACCCCACGGTCGGCCAGTCGGCACCGCCGAAGGATGCGAGGTTCGGGGCGACTCGAAACTCCATCGCCGGCAAAAGCCGGAGATGCAGGACGAAGGGAAACCAGAGGCTGGCATCAGAGGCGAAGCACGGGGGCGTGAGGAGTCGGGGAAACCCGGAGCCGCACAAAACCAGCGTCGCGGAAATGAAAGAGATTCGGGGCGACTCGAAGATCAATCGCCGGCACAGCCAAAGGATGACGATGCGAGGCAACTCGCGGATTCATCGCCGAAACGGCCAAAGGATGCGGGGCGGGGCAACCTGCGAACGCATTGCTGGCTGAACCGGAAGATGCAGGGAGCGGGGTAACTCGCAACCTGATTGTATGGCTGAAGGGATCGATCGATGATCCGATAAGCTGCAAGACACCCTGAAAAAGCGTCGGAGGCTGCAAAGCCTCCGGCGCTTTCATTTTGAGCAACAGGCGTTCGCTCTTCCGCTCCTAGTGCATCGCCGCGCCGCCGCCGGCTCCTTCGCCGGGCTTGCTCTTGCTGAGCAGAAAGGAGAGCAGGATAAGGCCGCAGGACATCCACGATAGCTGCATGTAGACATCCTGATATCCCTGCAGCAGAGCCTGCGCGTTGAGCTGGTTGTAAATACTGGCCAGCGCCCTGTCCATGCTGTTGGCGCTGCCAAAGTGGCTGCTGAAATAGCCGCTCAGCGCCTGCAGGTGCTGCTGATACCCAATGGAGCCCGGAACCATATTGGCCTGCAGATGCTGCTGGTGCCACATCGCGCGGCTGGTCACCTGAGCGTTGGTGATTGCGATCAGAATGCTGCCGCCGAGGTTGCGCACAAAGTTGATCAGGCCCGCTACCTGGTTGCTTTCTTCCTTCGGCATGCCTATATAGGCCGCGTTGGTGATCGAGATGAAACAGAAGGGCAGCGGAAGCATCTGGACGACGCGCAGCCATGACGCCTGGGCAAAACTCATCTGCAGAGTCGTCACATTGGCCGCATAACGGAACGTCAGAACGAATAATGTGAATCCGCACACCGCCAGTGTGCGCGCGGAGATTTTGCCGGTGGCGATCCCTGCCAGCGGCATCATGATTACGAGCGCAAATCCGCCTGCGGTCAGGGCAAGTCCGGCGGTGGTGGCGTCGTACCCCAGCAACTGCTGCATAAACTGCGGCTGCAGCACGGTGTTGGCGTTCAGCACGCCGCCAACCAGCATCATCAGGAAGCAACAGATCGCGAAATTCTTGAAGCGAAAGAGCCGCAGGTTGATGAGGGGATGCTTGTGCTGCCACTCCCACAGAAAGAGACCAATTATTCCGCCTACAAAGAGCACCGCGAAGAAACGGATGAAGCTCGAGGCGAACCAGTCGTTCTCTTCGCCCTTGTCGAGCATGATCTGCATGCCGCCCATCGAGATCGTCAGCAGCGCCAGGCCCACGTAGTCCATGTTGCGCAGCTTCGAGGGATCGGCTTTGATCCATGGCGGATCTTCGACCAGGCGGGTCACCAGGAAGAACGCCAGGATGCCGACCGGAATGTTGATGAAGAAGATCCAGCGCCACGAGAAGTTGTCGGTGATCCAGCCGCCCAGCGTGGGGCCGATCGATGGCGCCAGCACGGCCACAAGACCGTAAAGCGCAAACGCCTGGCCGCGCTTCTGCGGCTCGAACGAGTCCGCCATGATCGCCTGCGCCATCGGCTGCATGCCGCCTCCGCCCGCTCCCTGAATCACGCGGAAAAGCAACAGCGTGGTCAGCGACGGAGCGGCTCCGCACAGAAAGCTGGCAACTGTGAAAATGGTGATGCAGAGAACGAAGAAGTTGCGTCGGCCCATCAGGCTCGATGCCCAGCCGCCGAGCGGCAGCACGATTGCATTTGAAACGAGGTAACTCGTCAGCACCCAGGTGCTCTGGTCGGTGCTTGCGCCGAGGCTGCCGGCAATATGGGGCAGCGCCACGTTGGCAATCGAGGTGTCAAGCACCTCCATAAACGCAGCCAGGGCCACTGTGGCGGCAATCGCCCACGGATTGACGCGCGGCTTCCAGCCCGCATGCGCGTCAGGGTTTGCTACGGTTACCTCCCGCGTTTGACCACGGCCGGGAGAAAGGGATGCGGCTTCTGCCAACGACTGCTCCTTACCTGCTGCTCTTCATTCTGATGTCAGGTTGCTTCTGGAAGGCATGTGGCTCAACGGCCACCGCTAGGTTTTTTTGCGGCTGATATTCATAATTTCGGCATACAAAGCGTTAGATTCTTTATTGTATCGTTGGGGTTCAACGAAAATCGGCGGTCTATGCCGGCAGTTCGTCGTCGCGCGTCTTCCATCCGTAGAGCGCGATGCCCAGGGCCACCAATTGCATGAAGACGATGAAACCCGCGCAGGCAGGCCACTTACCCAATGCCCAGAAGGCTCCCGGCACCACCCCGGCCGCTGTTCCACCGAGGTAATAAAAAGTGAGATAGAGCCCCGCCGCCGTGACTCGTGCGCCGGGCGGGGCGGCGACGCGCAGGTGGCTCTGCGCGGCGGTCTGCGCGATAAATACGCCGCTTGACAGCATCGCCAGCCCGATCACGATCTTGGTCAGAGACGGTAGCAGCGTCAACAGCACGCCGGCGATCGAACACA
>JBATYG010000480.1:0-6420 GCA_049673945.1 Occallatibacter sp. | reverse complement strand
ATAGAGAGGTCTCAACGGAGCCGCCCGAGTAGGCTTCGCTGTTGATGAAGATTCTCCGCCTCCGTTTCCTCCGCCAGAGAGATCATAGCGCCGTTGAAGCGTTGGAGGTTTCCTCTCCCGGCCGGTTGAGCAGACCCGCAGCGCGCAGCCGCTCGGTTCCTGACTGGGCGATGCGCTTTCTGCGCTGGCTCTACCCGGAACTGGACATCGCCACGGCAGCAGAGATTGCCGTTCGGCCCACTTATGACGCGCGAACAAAGTTTCGCCACGAAGTTGAGCCTTCATCCGGCATGAAGCTCTTCAAGTGGGTCTATCCCGACCTATCGTTTCGGCATCCTGTGCCTGAACCGGAAGCGCCGGTTGACCGTCGGATCTCTGCGCGGCTTCCCCAACCGGGCCTCGTCGCCTACTACTTTACCGGGGGACCACCCCAGGCCCAGCAGATCGGCAACATAAGCGTTACCGGTTTCTACATGCATACCGAGGAACGCTGGATGCCAGGCACCATCATTCGCATGACACTGCAGATGACCGGCACCAGCGGCGAGGGGCCCATTGACACGCTCACGGTGCACTCGCGCGTGGTGCGGTGGGGACCCGACGGCGAAGGCTTCGAATTCGTCCTCGCAGGATTCCTCGATGAGCGGCTCCCTATCTCCTACGGACGGCTCCCGCGCCTGAATCGCGAGCTCAAGCATTAGCTTGCGCGCTTCGCTCCCTTGCACCACCGCCTGCATCTTGACGCGCGCCAAGGCGCGATGCTCTACTTCAATTACCGCTATGCAAATCCACCGCACCAGAACAGCATCTTTCCCGGTCACCTGTCGGGCGGTGGCGATTCCCGTCTGTCGAATTACCGGTTCCCATCAACGCGCGGGAAGCAGAGCCTGACAGAATCGAATTAGAGCAACACCCGGCAACTCAGGCCACCTCCCGCAAAGCGGTTGGTGGTTTTCGCATTCATAGCCCTTTTATCAGAGGAGATGGTATTGGAATCCGTCACACTCTCCAGCATCCAGGCGGCTCGCGCGCGCATCGGCGAAGCCATTCACGTCTCGCCCTGCCAGCTTTCGCATCATCTCTCTGAACTCGTCGGCCTGCCTCTGCACCTGAAGCTTGAGAATCTGCAGCGCACCGGCTCGTTCAAGGAGCGCGGCGCGCTCAACAAGCTCCTCACCCTCTCAGAGTCCGAGAGAAAGCGTGGTGTCATTGCCGCCAGCGCTGGCAATCATGCGCAGGGCGTCGCATTCCACGCCGCGGCCCGCGGCATTCGCGCTCAAATCGTCATGCCGCTCGCTACGCCCCTGGTGAAAGTCGCCGCCACGCGCGGCTACGGCGCAGAGGTGATTTTGCACGGCGCCAGCTACGACGAAGCCTGCGACGAAGCCCTGCGGCGCCGCCTCGAAGAAGGCCGCACCTTCATTCATCCCTTTGACGACGCGCAGGTGATCGCCGGTCAGGGCACCATCGCGCTCGAACTGCTTGAGCAGGTACCCGACATTGAAGCCGTGGTGGCTCCAATTGGCGGCGGAGGCCTCATCGCCGGAATCGCCTGCGCACTGAAGGAAACGAATCCCAAGATTCGTGTCGTGGGCGTCGAGCCTGAAAAGCTGCCTTCCATGTTGCGCGCTCGCGAAGCAGGCGCGCCTGTCACTATTTCGCCTGAAGCGACCATCGCGGACGGCATTGCCGTTCGCCGGGCCGGCGAACTTACTCTGCCGCTCGTCCAGCGCTACGTTGACGAAATTGTGACCGTTGACGACGAAGAAGTGGCCAGCGCAATCCTCATGCTGCTCGAGCAGGAAAAGACGCTCGCTGAAGGAGCGGGCGCTGCAGCCCTTGCGGCCGTGGTCCAGTCCAAGACCAATCTCCGCCACCGCCGCACCGTCGTCCTGGTCTGCGGGGGAAACATCGACGTGACGCTTCTTGCCAAGATCATCGAGCGGGGCCTTGTGAAAGATGGCCGCCTGCTCTGCATCCGCGTCTATCTGCTGGACCGTCCCGGTGCTCTGCTTAACCTTACGCAGATCCTCGCCCGCGAGCGCGCCAACATCGTTGAAACCGTGCACAATCGCGCATACTATGGCGTAAGTCTCGGCGAAACCGTCATCGATGTCACGCTCGAAACACGCGGCGCCACTCACATCACGGCAATCAGCCACGCGTTGCGCGAAGCCGGCTTCCGCTTCGAGCGCATTCAATAGGCCGAGCGAATCGGCAATCCATGCCCCGGCGCCAGTACAGTAGGATTCAGATTGATGTACATTCCCCGCTTCAACCATGTGACCGACCGCGCAGTGCTGCTGGACGCCATGCGCGCGAACCCCTTCGCCATTCTCTTCGGACCTCTCTCGGCGCAGCCCGGAATGCCATTCCCCGTCGCAACCCACCTTCCCCTCGTCATCAAAGACGAAGGAGAGCACGGCGTTCTTGAAGGCCACTTCGCCCGCGCAAATTCCCACTGGTCGCTGCTCGATGGACGCGAGACGCTGGTGGTCTTCGCAGGACCGCACAGCTATGTCTCGCCATCGCGCTACAGCGACCCTCTTTCGGTCCCCACCTGGAACTACATCGCCGTGCACGCATACGGCACCCTCACGGCTATGCACGGAGAGCCGGAAAAAGAGGCGCTGCTCAGAGACCTCATCGAAGCCAACGAGCCCGCCTACGCCGACCAATGGCATTCGTTCTCCGCCGACTATCACCGCCGCATGCTCGCCGGCATCGTCGCCTTCCGCCTCCCGATCTCCCGCATCGAAGGCAAATTCAAGATCAGTCAGAACCGCCCGGATACCGATCGTCAAAACATCTGCACTGCTCAGGCCTCCGGCACCGCCGATGAGCAGTCGCTCGCCGCGTGGATGAAGCGCCTCGGCATCGCCTGACCAGCGCGCCCCTGATTGAAAGAGCTCTCGAGAAAGCGTTACACTCTTCGAGCGATGTCTCTGCCGCTCCACCCCTCGCTCTACCAGATCAACACAACGGTCCACCTGAACGAGATTGGCGCTCAACTGAGCAGAGCCGCGACCCTCGACGACATTCCCGACGCCGAGCTCAACCAGATCGCGCAAAGCGGCTTCGATTTCGTCTGGCTCCTCGGCGTCTGGCAGACCGGGCCCGCGGGGCGCCGCGTCTCGCTCTCCAATGCCGATTGGCTTCGCGAGTTTCGCGCAACTTTGCCTGACTTTCAGCCTTCAGACGTCTGCGGGTCCTGCTTCGCCATTCGCGATTATCACGTGAATCAGGCCTTTGGCGGCGACGAAGCACTTGCCCGCATCCGCGACCGCCTCGCGGCCCGGGGCATTCGCCTCATGCTCGACTTCGTGCCAAACCACACGGCGCTCGATCATGCATGGGTAGATGAACACCCGGACTTTTACGTTGCGGGATCCGAGGAGCAGCTCGCTGCAGCGCCGCAGAATTATTGCCGCCTCACAACGCGCAATGGAGACCGCATCTTCGCGCACGGCCGCGATCCATATTTTCCGGGCTGGCCTGATACGCTGCAGCTCAACTACGCCAACCCCGCGATGCAGGCAGCACTCAGCGCAGAGCTTGAACGCATCTCTTCGCAATGCGACGGGCTGCGTTGCGATATGGCGATGCTCGATATCCCAGAAGTCTTCGCGCGCACGTGGGGCCTGAAGGCCGAGCCCTTCTGGCCCAAGGCAATCGAGAAGGTGCATCGCCTCAATCGCGATTTCCGCTTCATGGCAGAGGTTTACTGGGACCTGGAATGGACGCTGCAGCAACAGGGCTTCGACTATACCTACGACAAGCGCCTCTATGACCGGCTTCGCGAGAAAGACGCCCATTCCGTTCGCGAGCATCTCATGGCCGGGCTCGACTACCAGGGAAAGCTCGCGCGCTTCCTCGAGAATCATGACGAACCACGAGCCGCCGCAACCTTCCCGTCGTTCCCCAACCACCGCGCAGCTGCGATCCTCACCTTTCTCACACCTGGCATGCGCTTTTTTCATCAGGGCCAGTTCGAAGGCAAGTGCGTACGCATCTCGATGCATCTTTGCCGCGGACCGGTTGAAGCGGCCAATCCAGAGATCGGCGCATTCTACGGCGCTCTTCTCCAACTACTCCGCGATCCCTTATTCCGTAACGGGGATTGGAAATTGCTCACCTGCCGCCCTGCCTGGCAGGGAAACTGGACCTGGGATTGTGTCGTCGCCTTTAGCTGGACCGGCACACGCGGCGAGCGCAGACTCATCGCCGTGAACTACTCAGACCATCAGAGCCAGTGCTATGTCACGCTGCCATGGCCGGATCTGGCGGCTCATGATTGGCGATTGCAGGATCGCATGGGGACGGCCGTTTATCAACGGCATGGAGCCGACCTGGCTGCGCACGGCCTGTATCTTGATTTAGCTTTATGGGGTTATAACGTCTTCAACGTCGAGGCAGCCTGATTCCTCTCGCTTTTATCTGCCGCTTAGGTCGATTCTCGGTGCAGGCGACCAGCAATCCACATCTAGCCAAGCATATTCCAGCCATTCTTTCGAATCACGGCACGCAGCGCCTCGCGGTCAAGGCTGAGATCGGCCACTAGCTGCTTGAGGCAGCGATTCTCTTCTTCGATCTCGCGGAACCGCCGCGTCTCGCTCAACTTCGCGCCACCAAGCTTGGCCCTCCATCCGTAGAAAGTGGCAATGCTGATTCCGTGTTCGCGGCAGATATCCGATATCTTCGTCCCAGCTTCCCGCTGCTTCAGGATTCTGAGAATCTGCTCTTCGCTGAATCGGCTTTTCTTCATACTCCGTCCTCTCGTCACTCATACAAGAGAACTCCAATTGATCTCTTTTTTAAGGTCATTCAACTGGAGGAAAAGACCGGATTCATGCGAGCCACGGAGGTATTGCGTTCGCACGGCTCGACATCGAGTTTTCACACGTCCAGCTTAGTCGGATCAGTGGCAATCGCAACTGTCAGAAGTGACAGGAGCCCTCCTATTGCGGCGATGATTGCCCAGCTTTATCCCAGCCTGATCCAGCGGGATCACTGTGGAACAAGAGAAAGGCCATGGAGCATCGCCGTTGAGAACAGGCACTAGGGTGTATCGACCTATAGGGAAGAGTGGCGCCGGGAGCCATTTTTTCTCATTTCGAGAAGTGAGGAGTGAGGGATACCGGGTGTATCTTAGCGACGAGCGACAAAGAAATGGGGAAAAATGGCCCCGGCCCGAAGGGTTGCGGCGCATATCCGCCCATACTTCATTGTCGGCCTTGACTGTGGGCCCGCCACAGTCGGCGGCCTCCGCTTCGTCTGGACGAATATCCCCGCGCAACGCCGCTCGTCCCTATAGGTCGATACACCCTAAGCGGCCGGAACCAGTTGCTCGCGAATCGCCAGTTTCAACAGGTCGAGATTGCTGTGCAGGTTGAAGCCCTGCATGATGCTGTACTTGTGAAATGCCACCGTTCTGGTGGTCAGGCTCAGCGTATCGGCAGCTTCCTTCATCGTGAGCCCCTCGGCCAACAGTTGAAGCACTTCTCTCTGTCGCCTGGTGAGCACTCTGTCGCCTGTGTTCTCGGGATTGCGAATGAATTCGTGCTGCACCTGCTGCATCACGCACGGAGTCACATAGGTATTCCCCTGCATCAGTTCGCGTATCGCCGAGAGCAGTTCTACGCCAGCGCACTTCTTCAAGAGAAAACCCGAGGCCCACTCCCGCAGCGCCCGCACAGCAACGCCGGCATCCTCGTTCGCCGTGACTACCAGAAGCCGCGTGCTGGGCAGCAGCATCTTCAGATCTCTGCCCGCATCCATTCCATTGAGCAGCGGCAATTTCAGATCGAGGATGATTAAATCGGGCCGCAGTTCCACCGCGTTCGCGAGCAGAGCCTTCCCGTCAGTGACCGTGCCAACGACGTCGTACTCGGGTTCAAGAAGTTTTCTGATTGCATCCATCAGCAGAACGTGATCATCTGCGAGCAAAACGTGGGGACGCCTCATTTGTTTATCCTCCTCGCTAGCATGGGGGGCGTGCTTGTGTGAGGAATATCTTCAAGCTCAAACTTTGATTTCCAGTTTTGAGCCTGCTTGCTTACTGGAACGTTGGAAGAGGTATCTTGGATAGATAGTGAAGGGTCCCAACGGAATCAAGCAGGTCAAGCATATACTCGTTCTCACGCGTTGGCCTTTATTATTTGTCTTTCCTTGAATGTTTTCTGGGTTTCTAATTATTTTCCAGTTATCGGGTGACCTATGCGCTCGCTCATGCATCAAAACCGCGTGATGCGCGGCTCGCGTTTCGTGAAGGCGCTGGTCATGCGTGAGCGAAAGATTCTCCATAGTGCACCATGCCGGCTTTGCGAAAAAATCTCCGATTCCATGGCATAGTAAATTTCAGAGCAGGCTGCGCAGTGTCAGGAATCGGCCCGGTTCAATTTGTCAGGGATTTCCCCGGTC
>JBATYG010000479.1:0-5318 GCA_049673945.1 Occallatibacter sp. | reverse complement strand
GTTGAGACCCCAATCGACCGAAGCACAGATTGTCATGAGGTACTACTCTCGCGCCGTGCAGATTATCCGTGGCTACCACGATGCGGATAACGATCATGCTTTCCTGCGCGCGGAAATTCGAGGTCTGGAGAAGAAGGCAGAGGCCGCGGAGTCAAAACAAGCTAGAACAAAGCTGCTCAACAATCTCCGGGCAATCGAGACTTACATGGAGACTTACGGCGAGAGAAGATGGAAGATCATTGCCTGTCCACGAATTTACCATTCATCAAATTCGGTTCGAATTTCGGCAACTCTTGATTTGACGATTATCGAAGGAAAGAGACGACTACTCGTCAAGCTCGGGGTGCGGAAAGCATCCGAGCATCCGGAGATAATTCGCCTGACGCTGCGCGTCATTTACCAAGCTGCGGTAGAAAAGCTGCAGATTACTCCGGAGGACGTGTTTTTCTTTGACATCTCGAAACGTGAGATTTTGCGCGGGAGCCGTGGCGACGCGGATTTGGCAAGAACGATCGAAATGGGCTGTGCGCGGCTTTACCAGATGGTCCATTCATGGGCCGCGTGACATCCATAGTCCGCAGTAAACCAACAGAAAGGCGGCCTTTAGTTTTTTGCTCCGAAGGAGCAATTAGCTCGATGCTCAATCGCCGGCGACGGGCTCGGCGGGTTGCTGGCGGTTGATGGGGCTGGCCGCGTTGTTGGAGGCGGGGCGGATGGAGTCGAGCGAGACGAGACCTTCGACGGGCTTTTCGCCGAGGACGTGCTCGCGGTAGAGCTTCGCCATCTTGGCGTTTTCCGCGTCGGACTTGATCTTCGTGTCGCGTGCACGAATCTTTTCCTCACGAGCATTCTTGGCGATGCCGAGATTGTCGAGGGTGTGGTTCGCTTCGGAGTTGACGTGCTCCATGTTGAGAGCCAGATCGTGGCCCACATGGCTCATGCCAACCTTCTTGCCGCCGGCGAAGATTTCGTGACGGCCGTGTTCCTCGTACCACTTGGTCAGAGTGGCGGTCATGTGCATCTTCTCGATGATGTTGCGCCAGCCCACGCCGGTGTTGTATGCGCAGAAGCTGATTTCGCCTTCCTGCGTGGCATAAGGGATGATGCACTGCTCGGTGCGGCGGAAGTCGTAGTTGAAGAGATCCTGGAACCACATGCCGGCGATGAAGAGGAAGTTCCAGCGGTCCTGGCGGCGCTTCTGGATGTCTTCCAGAGTGCGGTCGCCCTTGACGCTGCCGTAGTTCTTGCCGGTGGCGTTGAAGGTCTTATCCATCTTCTTGAGCATGTCGCTGATCTTGAAGTGGGTGGGTGACTGGAAGGGATCGTAGTTGCGCATCAGGGCGAGGCCGAAGCCGATCACCGAAAGCCACTTGCCGCGGGCGGCGTCGTTGACCTTGGCGAGATCCTTGGCGACCTGATCCATGTGCAGGAAGGCGGTGACGGGCGCGGCTTCCTTGGTTTCCTTGTCGATCATGAGGGCCATGCCAATGCCGCAGTTGGGGTGGCATCCGCAGGAGAGCTGGCCCCACTCGGCAGCGGGCCCGTGGATGAGATCGGCCCAGTCAGAGAAGGTGCTCATGAAGCTGATGGGGAACCAGTCGCGCGCGGGCTCGCCAAGGCCGACCTGCTTTTTGACGTCGTGGGCCATGTGCGAGAGGGTGTAGCGCTGCGCCAAACGACGCTCGTCGGTGATCTCTTCGTCGCGGCCGGTAAAGCTGACGGGCTGGAAGCTGAGGAAGCTGATCTTGCGCGGGTTGTCGAGCGCGAACTCGATGATGCGGCCCACCTGCTCGTTGTTGATGCCGTTGATGATGGTGGTGACGGGAACGATCTCGACGCCGGCTTCATGCAGGTTGTTGATGGCCTGGAGCTTCACGTCGAAGAGGTTGCCGACCTTGCGGTGCGAGTTGGCGGCGTTGCCGATGCCGTCGAATTGAAGGTAAACGTAGCGAAGACCGGCTTCGGCAGCGGCGCGGCAGAGCTCCTTGCTCTTGGCGAACTCGATGCCGTTGGAAGCGGCCTGCACGGAGTTGTATCCAACCTTGCGGGAGTAGGCGACCGCGTCAAGGAAGTACGGGGAGAGCGTGGGCTCGCCTCCGGAGAACTGGACGCTCATCTGCCGACGGGGCTTGATGGTGATGGCGTTGTCGAGCATGGTCTTGATCTCGTCCCAGGTGAGTTCGTGGACGAAGCCGACCTGGTTGGCATCCATGAAGCAGGGATCGCACATCATGTTGCAGCGGTTGGTGAGGTCGATGGTGAGCACCGAGCCGCGGCCGTGGGTCACGGTCGAAGTGCCGTGATTGTGCAGCTTGTCGTCGTTGTGGGCGCGGATGTCGCGGCCGGGGAAGCTCTCTTCAAGATGCTTGAAGAAGGCGGAGTCGATGGACATGACATCTTCGAAGTGGCCGTGCTTGGGGCAATCCTTGACCATGAGGATGTTGCCGTCGCGCTCGATGATCTGGGCCTTGATTTCGCCGACCTTCTCATTGAGCAGGACTTCGTGGGGCAGCTTGCCGTCGAGGATCTGCTGGCGGATCTCGGGGACGCACTTGGGACAGAGCGAGTCTGTGGTGCGCGGCCAGCCGAGGGGCGGCTTCTCTTTCTGATAGCTCTTGAGGAGGGGTTTGTCACTCCACTTGGGGGTGAAGGAAGGGTTCGGGCTGATACGGTTCAGCCGCTCGAAGACCACCCACGCGCCTCTGGCTGCGTAGACCGCTGCTTTCTCGGCGTATTTGACTGCTTTTGACATGGTTTGAGCTGCTCCTCTTGAAAGTGGTTGAAAGTAGTCGCCGGCGGCGGTTCTGCCGGTTTTGTTCGTCTCTGGGCCGCGCGGTACGTGAGCAGCCAGGACGCAAAGGTTCAGTACGAGGGTAACCGGAAGTACCTGTCGATTCAACGCGAGTGCAGCGAACGGGGCAATGGGGGAGGCGAATGGTCGCCTGGGGGCGGGGAATGGGGAAGGCGAGAAAGGGCATCCGGCAGAGAACGCGGGACTTAAGGGGAAAGTGTCGGAGATCCGGCTGTCGTTGATCGAGCGTGCTCAGGGCCATTACCGCGTGTCGGGGCCGGCGACGGCATTGATGATGCGCTGGATGAAGACGTAATGGGTGTTGATGCGGTGGGCGACATCGGGGAGGAACTCGGAGACGAGGTTGTCGGTCGGGGCGAGGGCGAAGGTGAAGGCGTAGCGCCTGGCGCTCGAAGGCAGGTCGGTTTCGCGGCCCGGGACGTAGAGGTTGCCGATTTCGTCGTCGATGGCGAAGCCGATGATGTTGGCGTAGTTGGGCATGCCCTTGCCGCTATCGCTATAGCCCCAGACGACCTGGGTGCAGGTGTTGAGGAGACGGCGGTAAAAGCTGGCGTGGGGCAAGCGGTGGTAGTGCGGGTTCTGGTGAAAGACAGACGGAATGGCGAAGGTGCCGAAGAATTCGCCGGTCATGTCCTGCGCGTAGGCGACGCCGACGTTGCGCCCGAAGCCGGCCATGCCGGGCCCGTAAGGGGTGTAGGCGTTTGCGCCGATGACGATGGCGGAGGTGCCCACGATAGCGACGGCATTTATGGGGTCCACAACGTTGCGGGCGGCAAGCCAGCCCTTGTCCCTGGGGGTGAGGGGATGTCCCCTCGGGCCGTCGTAGAAGTGCTCGATCCAGTTGCGCTTTGGCGGGCAGTGGGGCACGGCCATGATGGCCGAGGACGGGACGGAAGGAGTAGCGGGGTTGCCGAGCGTCGCTGTTGCGCCGGAGGCGGCGGTATTCTGCGAGGGGCATTGCGCGCTGGGCGAGGCGGAAGCAGGGATGCCGGCGCGAGCTCCCGGCGCATCGGGAAGCTGTGCGGAAGGTGTTGCCTGGGCTGGAGATAATACGGGCGAGGCGGAGATGGCGCAAAGCGCAAGAAGCAGGCCACGGATAACGTTTGCCGCCGGTGGCAGAGAGATGCGGCGCCCGGGCGCCGGCTGGCCAGCATGGAGTGTCGTTGGTCCCATAATGCCGGAAAGAGTGCCGGGAGCCTTTCGCAAGAGGCCGGTCGTGTCCAACTGATAGTGTCAGACGGAGCGGCCGAATGGAAAGTCACTTTTGCGCATTATCGGGCGGGAAGGCACAGGCGGCGGCGCCGATACATCCGAAATGATGTTGACGATGGCGGCACATAAGGCGCGATTCGCGGCCAAGGTGGAATTGACGCGGCGTCAAAGCCTTCTGGAGACTGAAAGCGAGGGAACCTACTGTGAACTCTTATCCTCCTCCCCCCGGGCCGGGCAGCGTAGGCCAGCGTATTGACGAAGCGATCGAACTGATTGAGATGGAGCTTCGCCACGCGATTGCGTACATGAATGACGCGATTGTGCCGCAGGTGCGGAGCGAATCGATCAGCGCCCTGCGCAAGCTGTCAGACACGATGCGGAAGATGGCGGACCGGATGGACAAGCGGCCTGACCAGCGTCCGGACCAGCCGCAAGGGCCGCGACCCTGAGCGGCGAACGGGCAGTGGTGAACTGCGGCCGTGTACTGACAGCGCTGGCCGCGACAGGCGTTGTGTTGCTGGCCGGCTGCGGCCACCACAAAAGCAGCGCTCGGGTGCCGGCGGACCAGACCGCGCCGCCCGTGTATCAGCCGAGCCAACCGGAGTTTCCGACGCGGTCGGCGCCCCCTTCGCAATCGAGTGTGGCGACCGGGAGCATTCCCGTCACGGCGGTCCCGACGGGCGGGGTAAGCGCGGAGGACCTGGACTTTGTGCTGACGCACAAGCCGATCTTCAGCGAGCAGGGACTGGCGACGTGGTATCGCGCTCCATATAAGGGGAGAAAAGCGGCGAACGGGCAGGTGTTTCGCGACGATGCGCTGACGGCGGCGCACCGGACGCTGCCGATGGGCTCGCTGATCGTGGTGACGAATCTGAAGACGCGGCAGCAGTCGGCGATGCGCATCAGCGATCGCGGGCCGTTTGTCCCGAACAAGATCATCGACCTGACGATTGCCTCGGCGCAGGCGACGGGCGTCTATCGCATGGGCACGGCGCCGGTACAGATCGACGTATACCAGACGCCGAAACCGATGGATACGGGCGGCCGGTGGTGCGTGCAGATTGGCGCGTTTACCAGCGAGCGCAAGGCGGAGAGCCTGAAGGCGCAGTTGCTGCGAGAGTATCCGGAGGCGCGAGTGATCGAATTCCCGGGTGAAGACAGCTACTGGGTGAGAATCCGGCCGGAGGGCGACAACCGCGAAGAGGCGGAAGAGATTGCGAGCCATGTGCACCCGGCGGAGGGAGATGCTTACCTGACGAGGCTGGATTGAGCGGCGGGGGATGACCCTTGTAGC
>JBATYG010000478.1:0-3648 GCA_049673945.1 Occallatibacter sp. | reverse complement strand
CATCGGGCCGCCCCGCAACAGTGACTCGCCCGACACGCGCGAGCGGCGCGCAGTCCTCTTTACCGCGCTCGGCTTCTACGGCAAAGATCCTTCGGTGATCGCAGAAGCGCACAGCATCACTGAGCAGTATCTTGCCGATCCTGCATCGGTTGAGCCAACCCTTCGCCAGACGGCGCTGGCCCTCGCGGCGCGCAATGGCGATGCGGCTCTCTTCGACCACTTCCAGAAGATTTACGAAACATCGACCAATCCCGAGTTGCAGATCGGCGCTCTGCAAAGGCTCGCGCAGTTTCAGAACCCCTCGCTCGTCGAGCGCGCTCTCGACTTCGCCGTTTCCGGTAAGGTGCGCAACCAGGACGCATCGTTTCAGATCGCCCTCGCACTTAATACCGACGAGAACCGCGACCAAGCCTGGCAATTTATTCAGTCGCATTGGGACAAGGTGCAGGCACAGTTCACGACCGAGATGGGCGCGCAGCTCGTCTCCTCGACGGGGTCATTCTGCTCCGTAGCAACGCGCGACAGCGTCGAGCAATTCTTCGCTGAACACAAGGTGGCGGCCGCCGACTCGGCACTGCGCCACGCGATTGAAGTGATCAATGGCTGCATCGAGTTTCGCACCATGCAGGAGCCGCAGTTGCAATCCTGGCTCTCTGCGCAGCCGCAATCGTAACCACCGGTGCTGGGCATTGGTTCGCGTGCGGCGATCCACAGCCCAGCCTTTGTACCCATTGGTTAAGATGGACATATGGCCCAGTGCTCCCCAGGTCAGTCACTGCTTATCGACGCGGACGATACGCTGTGGGAAAACAACGTGTACTTTGAGCGGGCGATCACTGCCTTCATCGAGTTCCTCGACCACCGCAGCTACTCGCCGGATCAGGTACGGCAGGCGCTCAACGAAGTCGAACGCGAGACGATCAGCGCGCATGGTTATGGCCTCACCAGTTTCACGCGCTCGCTTGTCCGCTGTTACGAGCGCCTCTCGACCGCGCCGGTCACCGAAGATAAAGTGTGCCGCGTGGTGAGCTTTGCACAATCGATTGCGGATCAGGAACTTGAGCTGATCCCCGGTGTCATCGAAACCCTTGCCGAACTCTCGAGCCGCCATCGTCTCATCCTTATGACCAAGGGGAACCATGCGGAACAGGCCGAAAAGCTTGCGCGCTCGGGCCTTGCACCCCACTTCTGCGGGGTGGAAATCGTGGCCGAGAAAGACCCGCCGACCTACCGCGCGGTTGTGAACCGTCATCAGCTTCTGCCCGGCTCAACCTGGATGATCGGCAACAGTCCCCGAAGCGACATCAATCCCGCGCTCGATGCCGGACTGAACGCCGTATTTCTTTTTCACAAGGACACATGGATTCTTGAGCACGCGGAAATCAAGAACGCACCACAGGGCCAGCGCCTCTTTGAGCTCGATTCATTTGTGAAGCTGTGTGGTATCTTTTAGCGATTGAAATCGCCCCGGAGTCATGTTGAATGGGATGGAACCCGATTCCGACAGCCTCAAGCTTCAAGGCGATTTACCCGATTCCGCCCCGGGTGCCCTGGCCGTTGCTCTTTGTGGCGATGGCTGGCTCTGAAGGGCTTGTCCTGTGGCTGGTGCCGGAGCCGTTTCGAGACTTCCTCGTCAACCTCGTCATTGCGGCCTGGCCAATCTATCTCTGCATCTGGATTCGCAAGATAGACGCCCACTCCCTTTCCCTCTATTGGGCGCTGGCCTCGTTTGCCACGGGCTTTCTGTTTTCGTGGCTGCTGTGGGTGGTTGTTATCTTTGAGATACGCGAGGAACTGCTGGAGCATTACAACCGTCGTGAGCCTATCGGACTGCGGCTCAATGTCGTCCTCACTGCGCTCTTTTCCTTCGTCTACTTCCAGTACCACCTCAACCGGATTGCGAAAGCCAAGAGCGAGCAGCAGGAGTTTGTGCCGGCTGGCGAAGGTCACTAAATCCGCAACAGGCGACAACCGTATAACATGTCTACAATCATCACTATACCCCTTTAACGACCACCGCGCGGACGTCACATTGTTCGCGGTGACCAGTTAGTTCTTGACGTCCATTTCTCCGCAAATAGACAATTGGCCTCAACGTGGGGTGTGTGGCTTGATCCCTCCATCCCGGTTTTTTTCGATTGAGACCCCTGGGCCTCCCAACCTCCTCCATAGTGGTTTGTTGATGACTGTTTCAATCGCGGTGGAAGACAGTTGGCCATGGGCGCGTCCGCAGGCTCAGATCACGATGCGGGCGTTCTTAACGGAATCTGTCAGGCCTTATGTTGGAGTTGCTGCTTTTGTTGGCTAGCCAGGCAGATTTTGCAAAGACGAGGTCGTATGGACGCTAAATATTATGCCTATAACCAGACGCGGGGCTGCTTTCTCAGCGGCTCCCTCGAACTGGTCGATGCGGGGCATGAGCCGTTGCGCGTCCTGAAAGTGCTGATCGAAGGCCTCACGCCTGGGGCAAAGTCAGGCCTGTGGCTAACTCACTTCCGCAGCGTGCCGGTGGCTCGAACTCTCTCCCCTTTTGACCTGGTTTACCTCGACAGCGAATTCCGGGTGGTTCACGCCATTGAGCTATCGACCGATGGCGAATTTGCGCCTTTCCGCGGCCAACCAGCGAGCGCACTCGTGCTGCCCTATCAGTCCCTTGCCTCGACGCAGACACAGCCCGGCGATCAACTCATCGTTCGCTCTGCCGAGGATGCTCCGGCCGTTTCATCGGGTCATCTCCGCGCGTCCTCGACCACGTCCTCGACTGCGTTCCCGACCCGTAAGCTCACCATCGCAACTGTTGAGTCGGAGCCAAAGAGCAAGGGCGTCGCAGACCGGCCTGCCGAGACGGACAAAGCCGATTCACCCCTGGAACAGTTTCTTGCCCAGCAATCCGCAATCTCGTCAGGGCGCGGCCGGGTGCAGCAAACCGCCCGATCGCTGCGTGATCTTTCGTCTGCCGAGCGGGCGCCAGTTCCTGGCGTTCAGCCCCCTGTCATGCGGAGCGCGCCCGCAATCTCTGAGCCGGCAGGCGAGCCACGCGCAGCGCAAACGAGCGAGATTCGTTCCGGGCCGAAGCGCTGGCCGCGCATCGCGCCCCCGTCGGCCTCAGCTCCGCCCGCGCGCTCCACATTCAGCGCGGCTTCAGCCTCGTCAACGGCAGCGCCGCAAGATGGGCCACCCAGAAAAGCGTCGTGGAAGGTGGCACAGTTCCCTTCAAGGAATGGCGCCTCGCCAGCTCCCCCCGTACCTGCGACCGAACCGGCTGATGAACCGGCCAATGCCGAGATTGCCCTCGAGTCGTTCGAAAAGGTCTCGTTCGAAAAGGCCCCGCCCGAAAAGGCCTCGCTCTTGATGAAGATTCTCCGCCTCCGGTTCATTCACACCAACGATCAAAGCGCCGATGAAGCGATGGATCTTCCCTCTCCCGGCAGGTTGAGCGGACCTGCGGCCCGCAGCCGCTCGGTTCCTGACTGGGCGATGCGCTTTCTGCGCTGGCTCTACCCGGAACTGGACATCGCCACGGCAGCAGAGATTGCCGTTCGGCCCACGTATGACGCGCGAACAAAGTTTCGCCACGAAGTTGAGCCTTCATCCGGCATGAAGCTCTTCAAGTGGGTCTATCCCGACCTATCGTTTCGGCATCCTGTG
>JBATYG010000477.1:0-16469 GCA_049673945.1 Occallatibacter sp. | reverse complement strand
TGAGTTGATCCGAGTTGCGGAGGGTGAGGATGCTATCCGCATTACGCGGCACTGGCAGAGCTCGAAGTTTGTGCAGACGATCAGTCTCAAGGACGACCTGGTGGATATCGACAACGAGATCGACTGGCACGAGACGCACGTGCTGCTGAAGGCGGCGTTTCCGCTGGCGGCGAGCGGGCCGTTTGCGACGTATGAGATCCCCTTTGGAACGATTGAGCGGCCGACGACGCGCAACAATAGTTGGGAAAAAGCCCAGTTTGAGGTTCCCGCGCAGTACTGGGCCGATCTTGGCGATGGAAGGCACGGCCTAAGCATCATCAACGAGTCGAAGTTCGGCTATGACGCGGCGGGAAATGTGCTGCGCCTGACGCTGCTGCGCTCGCCGACGTGGCCCGACCCGGAGGCGGATCGCGGCCATCATCACTTCCGGTTTGCGGTGTATCCGCACGCGGGCACGTGGAAGGAAGCGATGACGGTGCGGCACGGCTTTGAATACAACTACCCGCTGACAGCGGTGGTGACGACGGCGCATCCGGGTTCGCTGCCGGCGGAGCAGTCGTTTGCTTCGGTTGAGCAGCCGAACGTAGTGCTGACCGCGATGAAAAAGGCCGAGGACGCGAAGGGGCTGATCTTCCGCGCGTATGAGTGGGCAGGCAAGGAGACGACGGCGGAGTTCCATGTGCCAGCGGGCGCGACCAGCGCAACGGTCACGAACATGATGGAGACGCCAGAGGGCGCGCCGCTGACCATGACGGGCGACGTGGTGAAGGTCCCGATGCACCCCTATGAAATCCTGACCATCCGGGTGGATTATCCGAATGGGGGACCGAAGGAGTAAGCGCGGTTCGGCGCTGTCAGGCCAGGGCCGGGGGCGATGAGCGCCGGCCACTGTATTTGGTAATCTTGAGGCAGGGAGCCCTAACGCATGAACATCTATTCCCCGTTCTTTGTGGTGCCGCTTTTGGTGGCTGTCTTCGTCGCGTCCATTCTCTTCGCAACGAGCAGCAAAGAAGACAACAACCACTCCTCACACTGATTCGGATCAATTCATCATCTCTGCCCCGATGCCGGGCCGATGCGAACGAGCATGACGGCCTGGCGCGGAAGCGTCAGGCTGAGCGTGGCTCTGCCCGAGCGCACGGGAATGGTGCGTACGGGCATGGTCTGATCGAGCGCGCCGGCTTTCTCAAGCTGCGTCTGCTGCGCGGGCGTTGGCTGAGCAGGACTGCCCATCTGCTGCCAGACGTACCAGGCGTTGCTGTGGGTTGCGTCGACGCTGAAGGCTGAGGCACGGGCGGCGCTGCCTGTAAGGCCGTCGAGCTGGAGATGCACGACGGCGGGCGGCGCGGCAACGTCGGCGTCATGATAGTTCCAGAGGAGAACGTCGACTTCGCTGCCATTGCGCGTGGCGACGGCGTTGACGTCGGGCGCTGCGATGACGCTATCGGCAACAACCTGACCGAGCGGAAGAGCTCCGCTGCTCTGCGTGGCGAGCCATGAGGCTCCGGGGCGATGAGCGCCGAGCATTCCCATGAGCCGAAATCCGTTGAGCACGGGCTTGTCGATGCCGTTTGTCGCAAGAGCGCGCAGTGGGGCAAAGGCTGGCTGATCTTCAAACTCAAAGGCCCAGGTAACCGCGCCATCGACGGTGAGCCCGTATTTGCGGGCCAGTTCGTAGGTGCGCATGGTGGCCTCGGTTACGCTGGCGGCGTAGAGCGGGCCGTTGCGGTAGGCGTTTTGCGGGCTGAGGCAGGCGCCGCAGCCCTCTGGATCACTTTCGCCGAGGACGATGGGCGTGTTGCGCCAGCGGGGATAGCCGGCGATGACCTTCATGCCGTGCTCGACGGAGCGAAGCTGCGTGGCGATGCTCATCACGACGTGCCCATCGATGAAGACCGGGTGGCCTTTGGGGTGGTAGCTGATGAAGTCAAGGGGCGCGCCGGTGGCGCCGGTGGCGGCGTTGACGCCATGGTCGCAGTGGTCGAGGAATTGACGGAGGAAAGGCTCGGAGTGATCGCTGACGCCAGTGGCTTCGGGTCCTCCCACTTTGGCGTTGGGCAGCACCTGGCGGATGGCGGCGGTGGTGATGTCGTAGAGGCGGTCATATTGCGCGGGCGTCCCATGCCAGTAGGCGATGTCGGGCTCGTTCCAGACTTCCCAGAGCCAGGTATCGGTCTGGCTGCCATAGCGCTCGCGCAGATGGGCAGCATAGGCAACGACGAGCTTTGACCACTTGGCTTCGTCTTTGGGCGGATAGGTCCAGCCGGTAAAGATGTCGCCTTTGGGGAAGGTGTGCCGGTAGGGCTGGGGATGGGTGGAGAGCGCCTCGGGCATGAAGCCAATCTCGACGATGGGGCGGACGTGCGCGGCGGCGAGGGCGTCGAAGATGCGGTCAGTGACGGTGGAGTCGTAAACGGGAGTGCCGTCGGGCCGCTCGGTGTAGACGTTGGTGGATCCCCACTTGAGCGAGCCTTTGCCATCGCCGGAAGTAAAGAGATTGTGCGCCCGGAAATGGACGGGCTCAGCGCTGAGAGCCGCGAGCTCACCGAGAAGCTTTTTGCCGTTGGGGGCGTAGAGATAGTTGGGCTCGTCGGCACCGAAGTAGTTCCAGATGGGCGTGTAGGGGCCGATAGACTGCGCGGCGTGAACCTCGACCAGAATCGGAGCGGTGGGAGCCGATTGGGCCAGGGCGCTGAGTGCGCTGAGCAGAGCGAAAGAAGCGGAAAGAACAAAGGGGGCCTGGACCGAGCGATTTGCCATGGGGATCACGATAAAGGATCTGGACGCGGGTGGCTGTGCGGGCATGGTACAACAGGGGTGCCGGTTGCGGCAGAGTGTTTTGCGGAACTAAGCCGAAGCGCCGGGCGTATTCAACGGAGAGAGGCGAACTGCGATGATGCGCAAAGGTATTGTGCTGGCCGCTGGATTGGCGGTGGTGGTGGTTTCGATTGCCGGTTGCCGCGTGCGCACGGAGAAGGACGCCAACGGCGACGAGAAGAACGTGCAGGTGGATACGCCGTTTGGTGGCGTTCACGTAAACACAGACCAGTTGACGGCGTCGGACCTGGGATTGCCGATCTATCCCGGCGCGCAGCCGATGAGGGACGATGACAAGCACAAGTCCGCGGATGTGCACATGGGCTTTGGCGAGTGGCAACTGCGGGTGCGTGCAGTGTCCTATGGGACTCCGGACGCCAAGGATAAGGTTGTGGCGTTTTACAAGAAGGCGCTGGGCCGATTCGGCGATGTGCTGACCTGCCAGGGTGACGCGCCGGTGGGCACGCCCACCACGACGGCCGAAGGGCTGAACTGCGCAGACACGGGGCGCCGGTCGAACTTTCAATTTAATGGAAACAAGAGCGGCATTCCTGATCCAAATGGACTGCAGTTGAAGGCCGGCTCGAAGCGGCACCAGCATATTGTTGCGTTTGAGGAGCCCGCGGACGGCAAGTTGCACTTCACCCTGGTCGCGCTGGATCTGCCCGCGGGGCTGGATTCGAAGGACAACAAGAGCGACTAGCTCTGCATCGAGACGGGGAAAGTCACGGGCGCCGGGGAACGGGCAATGGCATAGAATCGCCTTAAGTAAAAAGACCTTCCCATTGGAGCCAGTGACAATGCTGAATCATGTCGCCCGTCTGTCTGCTGCAGCCATGCTGTCAGCAGCGGTGGTGTTGTATGCCGCGGATAAACCCAAGTCGAAACCAGGCACCACACCAGCGCAGGTTGATCCCTACGCCGAAGTGCAGCCGGCAACGGAGAATCTCGACCTCGCGATGTATCAGCGAATACGCGATGAGGGGCTGAATCACTCGCACGTGATGGAGTTTGCCAGTGCTTTGGCCGATGGAATAGGGCCGCGGCTGACGGCCTCGCCTAACGCGATGAAGGCCAATGAGTGGACGCGCGACACGCTGACGAAGATCGGCCTCGAAAACGCACACCTCGAAGACTGGGGCGAGTTTGGCCTGGGATGGCAGCAACTGAATACGTGGGCGCGCATGGTGACTCCGGATACGGCGGTCCTGATTCTGCAGGCGACGCCGTGGTCGCCTTCGACGCCTGGCCCGGTGACCGGCGACGTGGTCTTTGTCAACATCCAGGGCGAGAAGGATTTCGATGAATACAAGGGTAAGCTGAACGGCAAAGTTGTGCTGCTGGGGGCGATGCGCGAGGTGCCGCCGGTAGACAAGGCGCTGTTTGAACGCTACTCCGACAAAGAGCTTGAGGAGCTCGCCGAGTTTCCGGTGAGTGAGCGCAGCGGGCTTCCGCCGGAGCTGATGGCACGGATTCACGCACGCATGGAGCGCTACCGCCTGTTGGATAAGATTGCGCAGTTTTTCGCCGATGAAAAAGTGGCAGCGGTGATTGAACCGAGCCGCGACGGCGCGAATGGCGGCGGGTCAGGCGGAACATTTTTTGACGACAATGGCGCCACGATGGGGCGAACCCCCTATATAGCAGCCGACCGCGTGAAGGTGCCGGTGGCGGTGGCCGCGATTGAAAGCTACGGACGCCTCTATCGTCTGACGCAGGAGCATGTGCCCACAACGGTAGAGATCAACATTGATACGAAATTCACCGGCGAGCATGAGCACGGATACGACACGGTTGCGGAGATTCCAGGAACGGACCCGGCGCTGAAGGACCAGGTGGTGATGCTGGGTGGTCACCTGGATAGCTGGATCGCGGGCACTGGAGCAACCGATAACGGCGCGGGAACCGTGGTGGCGATGGAGGCGGTGCGCATTTTGAATGCGCTCGGCGTGAAGCCGCGCCGCACGATCCGGATTGCGCTGTGGACCGGCGAGGAACAGGGGCTTTTTGGATCGAAGGGGTATGTGAAGGAGCACTTTGGCTCGGCGCCGCTCTCGACGGCGCCAGATCAGCTTTCGCTGCCTGAATTCATGCGGCGTGCAGTGGGTCCACTGACAGTGAAGCCGGAACAGAAGCTGATCTCGGCGTATTTCAACGTGGACAACGGGTCGGGCAAGATTCGCGGCGTGTATCTGCAGGGCAATGCGGCGATCGCGCCGATTTTTGCGCAGTGGATTGCACCGTTGAAGGATCTGGGCGTGACGACGCTGACGATGCGCAATACGGGCGGCACGGATCACCTGAGCTTCGACGCTGTAGGCATTCCGGGATTCCAGTTCATCCAGGACGATCTGGATTATGAGAGCCGCACGCACCACTCGAACCAGGATGTCTACGAACGGCTGCAGGCGGCAGACCTGAAGCAGATCGCGACGGTGGAGGCGATCTTTGTGTACAACGCGGCACAGCGCGATCAGATGCTGCCGCGCAAACCGCTGCCGGATCCGGTGGAAGAGGAGAAGAAGCGTGTACCGCTCGATATCTTCCCCGGCGCAGTGCCGCAGGCGGAAAAGAAGTAGCAACCGCCTTCGGCGCGATTCTGGAGCTTGCGGCGCCCTGGCACGAGGCCGAGGGCGCCGTTTTCATGGGTGCGGATATTTGGCGGTGTCCACCTGCCGATGCTGAGCCGATGTTGAGAGGAACGGTCCGATTGCAATCGCGACGACACGATGAGACCCGCAGAAGCTTCCTGAAGAGTGCGCTGCTTGCGTCCGCTCCGCTGCTGGCTTCCGGGGCGAGCGCACAGGCAGCGGAACAGAATGCGGCAGGCGCGCTCTCGACGGGCAAGGACGACCGCGCACAGTGGCTGGCGATTGTGCAGCGCGTTGCAGAGCCTGTGCTCGAAGCCTGCAGCCTGCAGAGACTGCGCGCCACGATGCCGGTGGAGTGTGCGAAGGGCGAGGAAGCGGCGAGCCGCGCTTCGACGCATCTGCAGGCGGTTGGGCGGCTATTGTGCGGATTGGCGCCGTGGCTCGAGGCGCCGGAGAACGGCGATGCGGAAGAGGAGAAGCTGCGACAGCGCTATCGCGAGTGGGCGCGAAAGGCGATTCAGCATGGGTGCGATCCAGCATCGCCGGATTTTCTGAACTTTGGGACGAACCGGCAGTCGCTTGTGGATGCGGCGTTTTTGGCGCTCGCGATAGTGCGCGCGCCGGAGCAGCTTTGGAAGCGGCTTGACCCAGCCACAAAGCAGAACCTGATAAGTGCGCTGATGGCGACGCGCACGGTGCAGCCGCCTTTCGACAACTGGCTGCTGTTCACGGCGATGATTGAGGCCTGCCTGTGCCAGTGCGGTGAGACCTGGGACACGGTGCGCGTGGACTACGCGCTGCGCGAGCACGAGGAGTGGTACGTAGGCGACGGAATTTATGGCGATGGGCCGCGCTTTCACTGGGACTACTACAACAGCTACGTGATTCAGCCGTTTCTGCTGCATGTGCTCGACGCGGTACAGGGCGCCTCAGGACATTGGACCGCGCTGCGCAAGCCGGCAGAGGAGCGCGCGCGGCGTTACGCGGCGATCCAAGAAAGGCTGATCGGCCCGGAGGGGACCTTTCCGCCGATCGGGCGGTCGCTGAGCTATCGCTTCGGCGCCTTTCATCACCTGGCAGAGATGGCACAGCGCCGCGATCTGCCGGATGGGGTGCGTCCGGGCCAGGTGCGGGCGGCGCTGACGGCCGTGATGCGTCGCATGATCGATGCGCCGGGAACGTTTGATGCGCAGGGCTGGCTGACGATCGGGTTCGCAGGGCACCAGCCGTCGCTGGGGGAGCGCTATATTTCGACTGGGAGCCTATATCTATGTGCATGCGCGTGGCTACCCCTTGGATTGAGTCCAGACGACGCTTTCTGGAGCGAGCCGGGGGCGCCATGGACGCAGCGGAAGGTCTGGAGCGGCGCGGATGTGGCCGCCGACCATGCCCTTGATGTTTAGGTGTATCGAGCTAGACGCGGCGGAGCCGAAGCGGATGCTGGACGTTTGCAGCATCCCGGGGCGCACGGTAAAATGAAGAACTGTTGGACCCTGGCGAAGACCTCGCGTGGGGACCGGCACATGTCGGGGAGTGGCTCAGCCTGGTAGAGCACCTGGTTCGGGACCAGGGGGTCGGAGGTTCAAATCCTCTCTCCCCGACCAATTGAAAGCCTACGATTCATCCCCTTTCGATCTAAGCCAATTCTCAAAGCAGTTAGACTGCGGCGTCGTCTGACGTGGGGAGCGCTCTTGCGGCCCGTGGGGCGGGAGTGCGCTCTGGCAGGAAGATAGAAAACACTGAGCCGCGGCCAGGCCGGCCGGTCACGGCGATATCGCCGCCATGCGCCTGGATGATTGCGCGGCTGATGGCGAGGCCCATGCCGGTTCCGGCGATGCGGGCGGTGTGCGACTTGCCGCGGTAGAAGCGCTCAAAGATCAGAGACTGTTCCGATGGGTCGATGCCAGCGCCGCAATCTGCGACGCTGAGCAGGACGCCGTTCCCTTTCGGCTCGGCAGAGATGATGATGGGGCTGCCGGCGGGCGAATACTTTGCTGCATTGTCAAAGAGATTGCAGAGCACCTTTTGCAGGAAGGCCGGATCGGCGGAGACCGAGAGCGACTCCGGTATGAGGACCTGAACAGGGTGCTGCGCTTTGAACCATGCGCAGGCGTCGCCGGCGTTGTCGACCAGTTCGCGCACGTTTACCGGCCGTAGATGGATTTGAACCTGCTGCGTGTCGAGCTGGGCCATCTCGACGGCCTCGGCGATGAGGTGATTGAGGCGGTCGCTCTCCTCATTGATGATGCTGAGCAGCTCGCCGTGGTCTGCCGCTGCGAGGTGGCCGCTGAGCAGCGCGGTGGCGGCGCCTTTGATGGAGGTGAGAGGGGTTCGCAGCTCGTGCGTGATGGAATCGATCATGAGGGTGCGCAGGCGTTCGCTCTCTTTTGCGGCCTCGCCGCGGGCCAGGTTTTCGAGGGCCTGGGCGCGGTCAAGAGCGAGCGAGATCAGGCCGGCGAGAGCACTGGCCGTTTCCATGGAAAGCTGAACGGAGTGGAGAACGAGCAGCCCCCTGGAGCGCACCCCGGAGCGGATGGGAACCTGGAGATCTTCGCCTTGCCAGGCGGGCGTGTTGAGCGACTCCGCGAGGTGTGAAAGGAGCGGCCGCTCGCTTTCCGCAACTTGATTGTCCCCGGCATGGAAGAGCTGATCGCCGTCGATGAGGTAGAGGTAACCGAAGCGCGCGCCGGTGATGGCTGCAATGGTTGCGGGCAGCGTGTTCAAAAGCGAAGAGATGCTGTCGGACTGCAAAAGCTCGCGGCTGAGGCGAAAGAGGGTGTCCAGTTCGCGCTGGCGCGCTTTGGCCTCTTCCGCCTCGTCGCGGACGCGCTGCGAGAGGCGGCTGGCGAGGATGGATGTAACCAGAAAGGCGAAGAGGGCGAGCCAGTTCTGCGAGTCCGCAATGGTGAGGGTGTTGTAGGGGGGCAGGAAGAAGAAGTTGTAGCAGAGTGCAGCGGCGAAGGAAACCACAACAGCGTAACGCAGACCCCACTCCGCAGCGAGGACAAGCACGAGCAGCAGCAGGGATAGCGCGACGGTGGTGGGATTGACCTGAAGCCAGCGGGAGTAGACGAGAACGATTGCAGCGAGCGCACCCGCGGCGAGGAGCCACCGGTAAAAACCATTGATCCGGCGCAGGTTCATGGTGGGATTGTAAGACCTGCCGCATAAATTCGCTTGCATGGCTGTCCCCTTTGTCGTGGTGTAGAGTATTGATGGCTGAGGCTGAGGCGTGGACCTTGCCGCTTTCCCGGGAGACGCATTGAAGCGCATTCTGGTTGTTGATGATGAGCCGCAGATCCGACGAATGCTGCGCATGTCGCTGCAGAGCGGCGGGTACGAGGTCGTGCTGTCGGAAAACGGGATCGAGGGCCTGAAGGAATTTGAGGCGCAGAAACCCGACCTGATCATCACCGATCTCTCGATGCCGGAGATGAATGGCCTCGAGCTGACGCAGGAAGTGCGACGCCTTGCCGATACGCCGATTATTGTGCTGAGCGTGCGCGACAGCGATGCGATGAAGGTGAGCGCTCTCGACGAAGGCGCGGATGACTATCTCACGAAGCCCTTCAGCATGCAGGAGCTGCTGGCGCGCGTTCGGGTGCAGTTGCGGCGCCTGCCTGAGATTCCGCACGATGCGGGCCGCATTGAGGTGGGAGACTTCGTCGTAGATGCAGAAGCGCACACAGTATCGGTGCAGGGCTCGGCAGTGCATTTGACGCCGAAAGAGTTTGAGTTGATGGTGCTGCTTGCCCGATCACCGGGAAAAGTTCTGACGCATAAAGTTCTGCTGCGCGCGATCTGGGGCCCGGCGGGCATCGATCAGCCGGAGTATCTGCGCGTGCTGATTGCGGGGTTGCGTAAGAAGATTGAACGCGCGGATGGCAAGCGATATCTGCAAAGCGAACCATGGGTTGGATATCGCTTCTCTGCCGATGGCTCAGCAATTGAGTAAATAGAACTTACAACTTCTTAATGCCTTCTCTACGGACTTTCAATGCTGGCGGAGACTTCAATGGTCTTCGAGGCTTTGACGTGAAATTCGTTCCGCACATATCTGAGCTGGTGATGCACGTTTCACCCCCGGTTGAATCGCGAAGGTGCGCTTCGACACGTGGCGGCTCCACAAAAAGAGTCGCCGATTTCCTGGCGCATTCGCTCGGGGAACAGCGGATTCCCGATTGCGGATATGCAAATGCCTGATGCGATATCCACGCTTTCGTTGCTCATTTTCTTTTATGTCAGCCTGCTGTATGTCGCAGGATGCGACCGGCTGAGAGGAGACCGCTGATGCTGCTGAATGCGATTGTGCTAGCCGTCTGCGCGGCCTTGCTGGTCTATCTCATTTACGCCTTATTGCACCCGGAGAAGTTCTGATGTCTCTGAACGGCTGGCTTCAAATCCTTCTATTCATCGTCGTGGTCCTGTTTCTGGCCAAGCCAATGGGCAGTTATCTCACGCGGGTCTTTGAACGTCGAAGGACTTTTCTCGATCCTGTGCTCGATCCCTGTGAGCGACTGTTGTATCGGCTTGCCGGCATTGATCCGCAGCGGGAAATGCGATGGACCGAGTACGCGACTGCGATGCTGATCTTCAGCGCCGCCACGCTGCTGCTCACTTATCTCGTGCAGCGTCTGCAGCAGTTCCTCCCTCTGAACCCGCAGCATCTGGGGCCGGTGGAACCTGCGTTGGCGCTGAACACCGCGATCTCATTTACGACAAATACCAACTGGCAAAGCTATGTGCCCGAAACGACAATGAGCTACCTGACGCAGATGCTCGGGCTGGCTACGCACAACTTCTGGTCTGCCGCAGCGGGCATGGCATTGGCGATGGCCTTTATTCGCGGAATTGCGCGCCGTGAGGCGAAGACGCTGGGCAACTTCTGGGTCGATCTTACGCGCGGTACGCTGCGAGTGCTTTTGCCGATCTCGATCGTCTTTGCCCTCGCACTCGTATCGCAAGGCGTGGTGCAGAACTTCAAGGCGTATTCCACGGTGAAGCTGGTGCAGCCGCAGCAGGTGGCCGGCGCCGACGGCAAAATTTCAGCGGTCACCACGCAGATAATTGCTCAAGGACCGGTTGCCTCGCAGGAAGCGATCAAGATGCTGGGCACCAACGGCGGCGGCTTTTTTAATGCGAACAGCGCCCATCCGTTTGAGAATCCCACGCCGCTGACGAACTTTCTCGAGATGGTCTCTATTTTTCTGATTCCTGCCGGCCTCGCGATTGCGCTTGGACAGATGACGGGAGCGCCCAGGCATGGATGGGCGGTTTTGGGCGCAATGGTCGCGCTGTGGTTTGCCGGCGTTTTTTTCTGCTACATGGCCGAGTCGCAGCCCAATCCCCACTTGCGCGGGGTTGACCAGCACGCTACTGCGTTGCAGGCCGGCGGCAACATGGAAGGCAAGGAAGTGCGATTCGGCATTGCGAACTCTGCGCTCTTCGGAGCGGTGACGACCGATGCGAGCTGTGGGGCTGTGAATGGCATGTTTGACAGCTTCACGCCCATTGGCGGCATGATCCCGATGATCAACATCCTGCTGGGAGAAGTTGTCTTCGGAGGAGTTGGCGCGGGCCTGTACGGAATGCTGATCTTTGTGATTTCTGCCGTTTTCATTGCAGGGTTGATGGTGGGGCGCACGCCGGAATACCTCGGCAAGAAGATCGAAGCGTACGACGTGCAGATGTCGATGTTGTACCTCCTGATCTTTCCCTTCATCATTCTCGGCTTCTCCGCAGTGAGCGTGATGATGCCGACCCTTGGCCTGAGCAGCCTGGCCAACCACGGGCCTCATGGGCTGAGCGAGATCCTGTATGCCTACACCTCGGCTACCGGGAACAACGGCTCTGCCTTTGCCGGCCTGAACGCCAACACGCACTGGTTCAACTACTCTCTGGCGGCGGCAATGTTTCTTGGCCGCTTTTTCATGATCGTGCCCATGCTTGCGGTTGCGGGCAATCTGGTGCGCAAAAAAACTGCACCGGCGTCGGCGGGTACGTTCCCGGTGACGACGCCACTGTTTTCGGTTTTGCTGATCGGGGTCATCCTGATTTTCGGCGCGCTTACGTTTTTCCCTGCGCTTTCGCTGGGACCGATTCTTGAACATTTGCTGATGCATAGCGGCCAGACGTTCTGACCACCTGAAGGAGATTTCTCATGTCCAGTCGAGCCACTCGATCTATGTTCGATGGGAAGATTGTGCGGCGCGCCTGTGTGGATGCGCTGACGAAATTGAACCCGATTGCAATGATGCGTAACCCCGTTATGTTTGTGGTCGAGGTCGGCTCCGTTCTCACGTCCGTGCTGCTTTGCCTCGATGCGTGGCAGCACAAGAGTGGCCAGAACTTCGATCTGCAGATTACGATCTGGCTTTGGTTCACGGTCCTGTTCGCAAACTTTGCAGAGGCCATGGCAGAAGGCCGCGGCAAGGCGCAGGCGGCTGCATTGCGCCAGGCAAAGTCGGAGACAACGGCGTACCGTATCCGGGGCACGGGGATCGAGGAAGTGCCGAGCTCGCAGCTTCGCGTAGACGATATTGTCCGCGTCATTGCCGGCCAGATGATTCCAGCCGACGGCGAGGTGATTGAAGGCGTTGCATCGGTGGATGAATCCGCGATCACGGGGGAGTCGGCGCCGGTGATTCGTGAAGCCGGGGGCGACAGGTCAGCCGTGACCGGCGGCACGCATGTGCTCTCGGACGTGATCACGGTGCGCATCACGTCGAACCCGGGGGAGACTTTTCTCGATCGCATGATTGCCCTGGTGGAGGGCGCGGAGAGGAAGAAGACGCCGAATGAGATTGCACTCAACATTCTTTTAGCGGGGTTGACGATCATCTTCCTGATGGCCGTTGTGACGCTGCAGCCGTTTGCCATCTATTCCGGCGCACCGCAGTCGATCTTCGTTCTCATTTCACTACTCGTCTGCCTCATTCCCACTACGATTGGCGGCCTGCTTTCAGCCATTGGGATTGCGGGTATGGACCGGTTGGTGCAGCACAATGTGCTTGCGATTTCTGGCCGCGCGGTTGAGGCCGCGGGCGACGTGAACACGCTTCTGCTGGACAAAACCGGCACGATCACGCTGGGCAACCGTCAGGCCACGGAGTTCGTTGCGGCTCCGGGAGTGGCGGAGAGGGACTTGGCCGATGCGGCGCAGCTCTCCTCCCTGGCAGACGAGACACCGGAGGGCCGATCGATCGTGGTGCTCGCCAAGGAGAAACACAACCTGCGTGGGCGGGAACTGGGACAGACGCAGGCAGAGTTCATTCCGTTTTCAGCGACGACGCGGATGAGCGGAATCGACCTGCATGGCAGAACTATCCGCAAGGGTTCAGTGGACGCGATCACGAAATATCTGAAGGAGCACGGCGCGAAGATGCCTGGCGAGGTGCGCGCCTCGGTTGAGTCCATTGCGAAGAGCGGCGGTACGCCCCTTGTTGTGGTTGAAAACGCGGTCGTGCTTGGCGTGATCTATTTGAAGGACATTGTGAAGGGCGGCACGAAGGAGAGATTCGATCAGCTTCGTTCGATTGGCATTCGAACGATCATGATCACCGGTGACAATCCGCTGACGGCCGCGGCAATTGCGCGTGAGGCGGGCGTTGACGACTTTCTGGCCGAGGCGAAGCCCAAGGACAAGATGGACCTGATCAAGCGGGAACAGGCCGATGGCAAGCTTGTGGCGATGACAGGGGACGGCACCAACGATGCCCCCGCACTGGCGCAGGCCGATGTGGGCGTGGCGATGAACTCCGGGACGCAGGCGGCCAAGGAAGCGGGCAACATGGTCGATCTCGATTCGGACCCGACGAAGCTGATCGAAATTGTGGCGATCGGCAAGCAACTGCTGATGACGCGGGGTGCGCTCACCACGTTCTCGATTGCAAATGATGTGGCGAAATATTTTGCGATCATTCCGGCGATGTTTGCAGGTGTCTTTCCGGTGCTGGCAACGCTAAACATCATGCGTCTGCACAATTCGCAGTCCGCCGTGCTCTCGGCAGTCATCTTTAACGCATTGATCATCGTCGCGCTGATTCCGCTTGCGCTGCGCGGGGTGAGCTACCGGCCGATGTCAGCCTCTGCGCTGCTTCGGCGCAATCTGCTGATCTATGGGCTTGGTGGACTTGTCGTTCCTTTCATTGGAATCAAGGCCATCGACCTCGTGATCGCAGCGCTGCATCTCGCGTAAGGAGACCACCGATGATGAAACAAATACAGATTGCATGCCGCTATACCGTGATCACGGCGATTGGCCTGGGGATTATCTATCCCGTATGCATCACGGCAGTCTCGCAGCTTTTCTTTCGAGACAAGGCAAACGGCCAGTTGATCAGCGTGAATGGCGAGATCGCAGGCTCCAAAATTATCGGACAGCCATTCAGCGGCGCGGGTTATTTTCACAGCCGTCCTTCCGCAGCGGGAAGCGGCTACGACGCGACGAGTTCATCGGGCTCAAACCTTGCGCCGACGAGCAAGGCTCTAGTCGACCGCATCGGGAGCTCCGTTGCAGCGGAGAATGGAGCGGGTCCGGTACCTGTCGATCTCGTGACGGCGTCGGCCTCGGGGCTTGATCCGGATATCAGCCCGGCAGCGGCGCTCTACCAGGTTGATCGCGTCGCGCGAGATCGGCACCTCGCGACCGAGCAGGTAAGGGACCTGGTCATGCAGCACATCGAGCCCCGCCAGTTTGGCCTTCTGGGTGAGCCCACCGTAAATGTCCTCGAGCTGAACCTGGCCTTGATGGCGGAAGCGAGTGGAAGAGGCGCGCAGTAACGGCTGCCGTGTGCTGCGGGCCAATGTCTCCCGGCGTTTATCGACAGAATGGAAACGGCAGAATTGCATCTTCAACGCATGCCGGTGGTTGTCCCGAGGGGGCTTACTTTGGGATCCGTTGAGGCGTCTAATCTCATTGAGGGCGTGGTAGACTGCGCTTATGATGCATTCCGTCTCTTCCAATGCAATGCAGCGCTCGTCGCTGGCGGTTGGAATGTGTCTCCTGGCGTTTCTCTTCGCGCTCGAGGCGAAGTTCGCCTGGTATAGCCCGTCGAGCGTGCCGCTGAGCACGATCCAAAGTGCAAAGGCACGGCCCTCGGATGCCCCTGACCCGGTAACGCATGCTGTGGCTGTTCTCTCATCGATTTCGCAGCCCTTTGCGATGCTGCTGCTCGTTGCATTTTGCGCAGTGGACCTGGTGAAGGCGTCACCTTTTCTTGAGACCGGCACACGAGCAAGGTCATGGCGGGGCTCCGCAGCGATTTTCCTGTCTTCCGATCTGTTCTTCCGTCCTCCTCCCGCGCGTTAAACACCCTGTGGCACTCATCTATCACGTCGACGCCGTTTAACCGCCTGTTTCTGATCCTGGGTATTCACACCGGGCGCCGGGGCCGGCGATTCCGAACGTCATCAGGCGGGGAATCGAACAGGAACGCTTTCACAGCAGGAGTCTGATCGACATGCAGAAGCACCTTTCTCTGACGGCCGCCGCCGCGCTGGCAGGCTGCGCCGCCTTTGGCCTTTTTGGATGCCGCAACAGCAAAGACAGCTCAGAAGCCGCCGCGGCGACCGTGCCCACAGCGCGCGTTGCCCGGGCGCAGCGTGGCGATATCTCCAAGGTGCTGTCCCTCGCCGGACAGTTTCAGCCATTTCAGGTCGTCGATGTGCACCCCAAGGTGAGCGGGTACATGAAGCAGATCAATGTCGATATTGGCGACATTGTGCATCAAGGCCAGACACTCGCCGTGCTGCAGGTGCCGGAGCTGAAAGCCCAACTGGAGACAGCGACCTTTGAAATGGAGCAGAGCAAGGAGGAGATTACGCGCGCGCAGCATGAAATCAATCGCGCGCAGGCGACCCACGCGGCTCTGCACGCCGGTTATGAGCGCCTCAAGCAGGCTGCCGCGGTTCGTCCCGGCTTGATTGCGCAGCAGGAACTGGACAATGCGCAGGCGCAGGATCTCTCTGCCGAAGCGCAGGTGGACTCAGCCAAGGCAGCAATGGCCGCGGCGCAACAGCACATGGGAGCCGCAAGCGCGGAGAGGCAGCGCGTTGACGATCTCGAGGCATACACCAATGTGATCGCACCGCTGAATGGCGTGGTGATCTGGCGCTACGCGGACACTGGAGCACTGATCCAGGGCGGCACAACGTCGAACGATCAGTCGCTGCCGATCGTGCGCCTGTCGCAAAGCAGCCTGCTGCGCTTGAGGGTTCCTGTTCCCGAAGACGATGTGAAGTATGTGCGCGAAGGCGATCAGTTGAAGGTGCGCGTGGATGCGATCGGCCGTTCATTCACGGGCAAGATCGTGCGCTTTACGCGCAACGTGAACTTCGAAACGCGCACGATGGAAACCGAAGTGGACGTGGAGAACAAGGACCTCTCGATTGCGCCCGGCATGTACGCAAATACGATGCTGCGCCTGGCGCATGTTGAGAATGCGGTCACGATTCCGGTGGAAGCGATCGTGCTGAGCGGAGCGCAGTCGCAGGTGTACACGCTCGACAGCGCCAACCACGTTCATATCCGCAGCGTGCAGGTGGGACTGGAAGGCTCGAAGCTGGCCCAGATTGTTGATGGCCTGGAACCGGGCGATCTGGTGCTGATGGGCGGCCAGGACAAGTATGCCGCGAATGAAGAGGTACATCCTCTGATCACGGCGACGCCGGCTTCAGAAACGATGGAGCAGGCCGGCGGCATGATCGACATGAACGCCGAAATCGGCAGCGCAACTCCAAAGCACGGAGGCTCTCACTAATGCCGAAGTTTGCGCTTAAATTCCCCTACTTCATCCTCATGATCTGCCTGGTTGTGGCGCTTGTGGGCACGTTCAACCTCACGCGCATGCCGGTAGACCTCTTTCCCAAGATCGATATGCCGGTGGTGGTCGTGGCCACGTTCTACAACGGCATGCCGCCGGAGCAGATTGAAGCCGATATCACGAATACCTTCGAGCGCTTTTTTACGCTGGCGGCGAATGTGGATCACAGCGAGTCGCGATCGATGACGGGCGTGAGCCTGATCAAGATCTACTTCAAGCCCGGCACCGATCCCAATGC
>JBATYG010000476.1:0-2390 GCA_049673945.1 Occallatibacter sp. | reverse complement strand
AGTAAAGATAGGGCATCAACCGGTAGCGTTCTTCGATGTACCGTCGCCGCAGATTCACATCTTCAGGCGTGCCGTTCACCCACGGCTCCTGCGGATTGGTTCCAATTGCCGTGTGATCGCGGTCAATCGGTTGAAATGCCGCCACCTCGAGCCAGCGCGTCAGCAGTTCCGGCTGCGGCGATCCCGCGAAGCCTCCCACGTCCGCTCCCGCCATCGCAAATCCGCTCAATCCCAGATTCAGCAGTTGCGGAACCGTCTGCCTCAGGTGGCTCCAGTTGCTTGAGTTGTCGCCCGTCCACGTTGCGGCGTAGCGATTACCGCCGGCGTAGCTCGCGCGCGTCATCACGAAGGGCCGCACGTTCGGCTGCAGTTTCAAAAGTCCTTCGAAGGTGCCGCGCGAGTTCTGCATGCCGAAGACATTGTGAATCTCCAGGTGGGTCGCAACCCGTGTCTTGAAGCCCGGCTCTTCGATTCTGTGCCGCGTCTCATCCGGCATCGTCTTCGAGGGCACGTCGAAGATCGCCGGTTCGTTCATGTCATTCCAGAAGCCCGCAATGCCTTTCGCTACAAAGTTCGCGTAGAGCGTGCCCCACCACTCCCGTGAAACTTCGCGCGTGAAATCAGGAAACACCGACTTGCCCGGCCACACCACGCCTATATAGGTCGAGCCATCGGGATTCTTCACGAAGTGATCGCCCGCGGCGCCCTCGTCATACGGCTTGTAGCCTGCATTCGGCAGATACGCGATATGCAGGTCCGTGATCACCACCGTGCGCAGATGTTCGGCCCGCAGGTCTTTGATCATCTGGTCAAAGTGCGGAAAACGCTGCGGGTCCACGGTGAAGGGCCGATTCTTGAGCTGGAAGTCAATGTCCAGCCACATCACGTCTGCGGGAATCCGCTCGCTGCGCAGCTTGCCCGCGATGCGCCGCACCTCTGACTCAGGAAAGTAGCTGTAGCGCGACTGCTGATACCCCAGCGACCACATCGGCGGCATCGGCGTATCTCCCGTCAGCCATGCCCACGTCTCAACTACCGTCTTCGGTTCCGGCCCATAGAGGATATAGAAATCCAGCGGACCGCCCTCCGAGCCGAACGAATATCCATCGCGATATTCCTTGTTGAAATCGAAGCTCGCACGCCACGTATTATCGAGAAAAATCCCTGCGGCAACGCCCTTGTGAAAAGTCATGAAGTAGGGAACTGATTTGTAGATCGGATCCGTTGACTCCTGCCATCCAAAGGCGTCGGTGTTCCAGTCAGTGAAGGCCTCGTTGCGTCGGTCGAGCGGCCCCGGCTTGTCCCCCAGACCGAAGTAGTGCTCGTCTTCCGGCGACTTCATATACACCCGGAAAGACGCGCCGTTGAACTCAATCGGCCTCTCCGGCATTTGCGCTGCCAGAACGTTGCCTTGCATGTCGGTGACCGTCAGCGCAAAGGGATCCTTATGTACCGCAACGTGCAGCTTCGCCGTTCTGAAGCCCACGGCGTCCTCGTTGCTTTCCTCCGTCACCTGGACCCTCGCGGCGCGGGTCGCTGCAGCCACAGCCCACGAAGCATCTTCAGGAAACTCTCCTGTCGGCCCCACGCGCACGCGCACCACGTCATCGCGCAGCGCGGTAATCTCCACTACCGCCAGGCCCGCCTGAATCTCAATCCCATTCGCGGTCGGCCGGGACGTAGTCACGCGCTCCAGCCGAACGAGGCTTGCGTTCTGCTGCGGTTCTTCGGCTGAATTCGCCTGCGACGCGGCGGTTAAAAGGAGAACAACGAGAGCTGTGGACAGAAAATGGGCTGCTTTCGGCACGGGGGGCACCTCAAGGCAGCCAGCATAATCCCAAAGGCGTCAAATCGTGAAACGCCGTGAAGACTTAAGCCAATGCCGCCATACGCTTCCGCGTTGCCTCGGCGAAGGCCTTTTGCTCTTCCGTCTCACCCTTCAGCGAACCGAGGTTGATCTCGACATTTGCCGCCGCTCCCTCGCGGGCCGCGCGCGCAAGCGCAATGGCTGTTGTCAGGTCCGACGCCATATTCGGATTCGTCACCGGCTTCAGGCTTTCCGCGATCAGCCCCACCTCAACCGCGCGTTCGGCAACACCCAGCGGAACATTGGTCGCCTGTTGCAGCGCAGCAAAAATGTCTTGGGCTGCTTCCGGCGTTTCCCTGGCCGCTTTATACGCTTTCATCACCACCTGGTAGGCCTCGGCATCGGCATCAATCGCCGCTTTCAGTTCCTCGCGCAATGTAGCGAGCCTGCCCAGCGCTTGGCTCAACTGCGCCTCGTACTGCAAGTAGGCCTTCTTGCCCCGCGACATGCCGGCTACCATGCCGGCAAGCCCAGCCGCCATCGCGCCACTCGCCGCCGCCGCGCTGCCGCCGCCGGGTGTCGC
>JBATYG010000475.1:0-2960 GCA_049673945.1 Occallatibacter sp. | reverse complement strand
AGTTCTTCGATTTGCTGCATCGGCCACATCCGCTCTACGGCGTTTGCTCGTCTCTAACATAAGGATCTCGGAGGCCGGACGGCAACCGTTGCGAGCGCTCTTGCCGCATTGAGCCCTGACCCCTCGTGGATACGACTGCAGACGTCTGCTCCTGTTCTCTGCTGCGAAGAGCGATGTCTCGCACTGGGAAGGCCGCTCGCCCGCGGCGCTTGGGTTGAGGGTAAAAATCGCCTTTTTCGTCAGGAAAGTGAAGATTGAGCCGGGACGGCCGCAGAGAAGTCCTGCTGCCGGATCGCTGTGGGGCCCGCCGCGTCTATTTCATGAATTGACAGTTTCGCACATGACTAGGGATGGCTAAGCTTCTCCCAATAAAGCGGAAGCGGGGCTGTGGCTTGTCCCGTCACCAGGAAGATTCTGTTGAAGTTGCGCGGATCATGCTACTGAACGCCAGGCGTGCGTGCGCGTCATTCGAGTGAACCGGGTATCTCATTTGATGGGTCCGCCGCGATTCCACGGGCTCGAGGCTAAGATGTCGCCTGCTAAGACAGCTTTCCCACAGAAGACGCACAAGAAACCTGCAAAGAGCCGCTTCACCACGCAGAAGCGCATCCTTCTTGCGCGCAAGCCGCCGATTCCGGCAGGGCTTTCAAGGCGCCACCTCTTTCTTCTTGCGGTCGCGCTGCTCATCTCCGGTGCCGCAGCTCTCATCGATCAGGTTCTATGGATTCGTCAGCTTTCGCTGGTTGTTGGCGTCGAAGTGTATTCCATCACTATCGCGGTCAGCGGGTTCTTTGCCGGACTGGCGGCCGGCAGTTTCGCGCTGGGGCGAATCGCCGACCGCTGGCGGCGGCCCTGGCGGCTGTACGGAATTCTTGAAGCATTCACTGCCGTGACGGCAATTATCGTTACCTTCGCACTGCCCCATGCAGCGTTGCCATTTGTCGTGCTGCAGGCGCATGCAGGGCCCCTGGCATGGCTGTTGCCATTTCTGCTGGTGGGCACGCCAGCCTTCCTTATGGGCGGCACGCTGCCCGTCATGATCCGCTGCCTCGCGCGAACCCAACCCACGCGAACCCAACCATCGATCGCGGCCACAGGCGGATGGGTCTATGCCGTGAACACCGCCGGAGGCGTTGCGGGCGCTCTGCTCAGCACGTTCGCCTTTCTTCGTTGGACGGGAATCCATAACACGGCGTTGATTGCCGGTGCGTTCAATCTTTGCGCCGGCGCTATCGCCCTCTTTCTTGACCGGCGTGCCGCGGACGATTTAGCGGCGCCAGTTGCAGAAGAGGGTGGTAGTGGCGCGCCACCTCGCGAAGCCGGACTGGCAATCGCTCTTTACACTGCGGCGGGTGCAGCGGCTCTCGGCTACGAGGTGGTGTGGTCGCAGGCTCTTGCTCAATTCATGAGCACGCGCGTCTTCGCCTTCTCCGTGATGCTGGCAACGTATCTTGCGGGACTGGCAGCCGGCAGCGCGCTCTACACCCGCTTCAGGCACAGGGTGCGCGATGCCTGGGGAGTCTTTTCACTTCTTATCGCCGGCGCTGGCGCCGTGACCCTTCTGGAGATCGCCGCGCTGAGCGTCTGGCAGTTGCAGGTGCAATATTCCATTGGTCAATTTGTTTATGGAGCCACCGGCAGCGAGTTCGCGCGCATGTGCGCCCAGTTTGCCGTGGCGGCGATGGGCGTAGTCTTTCTCCCCACCGTGCTGCTGGGCGCGGCATTTCCGGCGGCTCTGGAAATTGCAGTGGGCAGCCCGCGCGTTGGCAAAGAAGTCGGCGCAATTCTCGCCTGGAACACTGCGGGCGGCATTGTCGGCTCGCTCCTTACCGGCTTTCTTCTCATTCCTGTGCTGGGGGTCGTCCGGACTCTTGGGGTTCTAGCTGTGCTCTCAGCCGCCATTGGTGTCCTCTCTGTGGTGCTCGGGCCCCGCGTCCATCCAAGATGGAAATTCGCTGTGGTCTCGATCGCAATTGTTGCGGTCGCAACCAGCCTCTGCACACCGCAGGATAAGTTGGCGCGTCTCTTGCTTCTATCGCGTGGCGGGGGGGCGCTCGTCTTTTATAGCGAGAGCCGCGGCGGCACTGTCGCAGTAGCACAGCAGCAGCGTGCCGACCACGTATTTCGCCGGCTGTATATCCAGGGTGTTTCCAACTCCGGCGATACGTTGCCCTCTATGCGCTATATGAGCCTTCAGGCCCTGCTTCCGCTCCTTATCCATCGCGGCAATCCGCAGTCCTCGCTCGTGATCGGCTTCGGCACCGGCATTACGGCTGGGGCCACGCTCCGATATTCCGGGCTCACACATCGCGCCTGCGTCGAGCTCCTGCCGGCGGTCATCCAGGCCGGCCCATTATTTCCTGAGAGCTATCACGCTGCAAGCGATCCCAACCTCACCATCCGCATCAGCGACGGACGCCGCGAGTTGCTTGGAAATCCGGAACGATACGACGTAATCACGCTCGAGCCGCCGCCGCCGAGTGCCGAAGGTGTGGTTAACCTCTATTCCACTGACTTCTATCGTCTGGCAGCTCGCCGTCTCAATCCCAATGGTCTCTTCGCACAATGGCTGCCCCTCTCCACGCAAAACGAGAACGATACCCGCGCTCTCGTCCGCAGCTTTCTCGATGTATTTCCTCATGCCACGCTTTGGACAACCGAGCTGCATGAGATGCTGCTCGTCGGCTCTTTTTCTCCTATCGAGCTGGACGCGCCCCGCATCGAGCAACGCTTTGCCCAGCCAGCCGTGCGCGCGGCGCTGAGTGCGGTGGGAATTTCGTCGCCGGCGGCACTGCTTGCCACCTGGATTACGGACCGGAAAGGCCTTGAAGGATTCGCCGAAAATATCCGGCCGGTCACCGACGACAATCCGCGCATTGAATACGCCCCCTGGGTGCGCCCCAATGAGATCACGCGTACACTGCCGCGCCTGCTCGCGCTGCAGATCGATCCGCCGCTGA
>JBATYG010000474.1:0-1796 GCA_049673945.1 Occallatibacter sp. | reverse complement strand
CATCATTCTGCTTCGCACACCCGGAATTCTTCGCAATCCTAGAGCGCCGCTCCGCACACCGCGCAGAAACGCGATCCCGGCGGATTGGTCTGCTGGCACTGACTGCAGGCCGCCAGCGCAGCCGGCTGCGCAACCGGCGCTCCGGCCACGGGCGGCATCGTCACATACACCGGCATACCGACAATGGGCACCCCTATGCCCAGCGCCGCCGCAATGCCCGCCGCCTGGATGGCATTGAACTCGCGTACCCGGCCCGGCATGAAGAAGCACTCAAGAAATCCCAGAATTGCCGGAATCCCTGTCCAGAAAAAGCAGCAATAGAGGATGCCCAGCCCCATGCGCCGCAGATAGAAGTGGTGCAGCCCGAACGTGCCCAGAAACAGCGCCAGCAGAATGCCCACGACCTCATCGCGACGAACCGTCTCATACTGCTGATAGAAAACCGCCTGCGCGTTATTGGGATACGGAACGGTGGCCATCGTCGGCTCTCCTTGCCTGCCTTGCATTCAAAGATACGATACCGAACCCGCCGGAGTTCCAGCCCTCCCATCCCCATTCGTTGAGAGAATTGGTCTCCTGTTCCGAAGGCCAGCTAGCTCAATGCCTTTGCAAGCCGGATGAGTCCTTGCCGCATCGCAACCTCGTCGAATCCGCCAAAGCCGAGGAGCAGCGCATAAGGATCAGGACGTCTCAGAGTGCATCGATCGACGGCGAGAACCTCAACGCCCTGGTCGGCCGCCAGTTTTTCCGCCCGGAGTGAAGCCATTTCATTCTTGAGATAACCGATCGTGTAGAGGCCTGCCCTGACGTTGGAGATCTCAAGCAGCCCACCCAGATATTGATTGGCTGCTTCCATGAGCATTGCGAGGCGCTCCGCATACAGATTCCGCATCCTCCGCAGATGACGTGCCAAGTGCCCATCAACGATGAAATCGCAAAGCACCGCCTGATCAAAGGATGAATTCCGGAAATCGGTTCGATAGCGGAAGCCCAGGAAAACATCGATCAACGGCGCGGGCAATACCACGTAGCCCACGCGCAAGGCTGGGAAGAGCGTCTTGCTGAACGAGCCGATGAAGATGACGCTCGAATGGTTATCGAGGCTTTGCAAGGCAGGCACGGGCGGTCCCTCAAATCTGTATTCACTGTCATAGTCATCTTCGATAACAAAGGCGCCGGCGCGTGAGGCCCATGTGAGAAGGGCCATCCGCCTCTCCAGCGACATCGTTACCCCCAGCGGGAATTGGTGGGCTGGCGTTACGTAGGCGCCTATCGCCTCAGGGCAGATCTTGATGCCGGCGGAAACAGACAGCCCTTCATCGTTCACTGGCACAGCAATAATCCTGGCTCCGACATTGTCAAACGCGAGTCTGGCTCCGAAATATCCAGGATCCTCCATCCATATTGGATCGCTCTTTTTCAAGAGCAGCCGCGCCAACAGATCGAGCGCCTGTTGTATTCCGGAAACCACGACGATTTGTTCCGCGGTGCATCGCACTCCACGTGACGTGCGCAAATACTCGGCGATTGCTTCGCGCAATGGCTGATACCCACGCCGATCACCCTCGCTTTTTAACCATGACCTGAAATTGCGCGCTCGGTGCGCGGCGATACGTCCCCAAACCTCGGACGGGAATTCGGTGATGGCTGGCGCCCCAATCCGAAAGGGGCGGATCCCGTCAGCAAAAGCCCGGTCGATCCAGGGTTGCGGTCGTTTAGCTGAAAGAACGCGGCGAATATATGTCGGCGTTGTGGCCGGTTGGCGGGGCGGCCGGGGCGCCTGCACACGATTGACC
>JBATYG010000473.1:0-3938 GCA_049673945.1 Occallatibacter sp. | reverse complement strand
CCGGGGGCGTCGTTGCGGGCTCTGTCGGCGAAGCCGGCGTCGCCGGAGGCGCAGCCTGATCCGATACCGGAGCCTCGCTCGTTGAAGACGGCGCCGCAGCAGGCACAGCCTCAGATGGCGCGGGTGTCTTCGACGCAAGGCTCAGCGGCGTCACCGGCAGCGTCATTATCTGCACCGTTGCCGGATCGTCGCGCAGTTTCACGTAGAGCACTCCATCTGTCGGATGCGGCACCATCAGTTGCATGCCCGTAAAATCCGGGGGTACGCCCGTCGCATTGTCGAATGCCGGAGTTGAGGCCACCGCCGACGTAAGAAAAAGATTGTTGCCTGAAAGCGTGCAGGGCTTAGAGGTCGCGCGGGGGCAGCGCAGTTCCTTGTAGCCCGGGATCCGCACCAGCGTGCCCAGTGGAAGCCAGTCGCCCGCCACGCCTTCGGCTGAAACCGCGCGCACCTGGATTGGCCCGAATGCCGAGGGGCCGAAGCGCGCCAGCGGCTCAATCACGCCCATCGCTGTATTCGCGTCTTCCAGCATCAGGCTTCCGTCTGAAAACGACAGCTCTGTCTTGAAACTTCCATCGACCGACGCCACTTCAAACTTCTCGCTGCGCAGAAAACTCGCCGGCGCCTTCGACTTCAGAAAGAAGACCAGCCTCCGGTCAACCGGCAGATCATCGAGACTGCCCAGCCGGACCGGCGTCGCTGTATCCACGGCATCCTGCTGCGAACCCTTGCTCAGCAGCGTGATCTGCGGCCGCGGCGGATCCACCGAGACATGCGCCTTCAGCTCCCGGCCATCGCGCAGCACAATTTGGGCAAAGTAGTGCTTGCCCGGCTCCAGCTTCTCTGTTGAACCTTCGGCATTCATCGTCAGGTGATCAACATCCTGCACGCGGCTCAGCGCGCCTGGTGACCACTTCACACCTTCGAGCGACGCCTTTGCGACCTCATCGAGCCGAGTGCCGGTCAACACCGCTTCTGCATCGCCCGCGCTCAGCGAGAGCCTGTCGAGCGACGCCGCTTCCGCATACGTGTTCAGCGTCAGCGTGTCAGGCTTGTCCATTCCATACTGGTGGATCTCCACCTTCACCGGCCCCGGCGTCACGTTGGCCAGCGGCAGCGTCGCCGCCAGCGTATTCGGCTTGGGAAACTTCCACGTCACCGGCAGATTGCTTCCCGATGCGGAAACAAAGTCCACCTTGTTCACGCACTGGCTGCTGCCGCCTTCAATGTGCACCGTATCGTCGCGTCCCACCACGAGGGCAGACTCGTCACTCGCCGCCAGCTTCCACTGGTCCGGTTGCGCCGAGTGAAGCGCGTAGCTCGGCCCGATCCAGTTATCGAAGCCCCATTTGCCGCGGACGACGCCGGTCACCTCCGGCTCGTCAAAATGCGGCGCCGTCTTGCGCAGCCGCAATCCGCCGGCAGCCGGGTCCGCCGCCAGCGGCAGGTCCACCGCGCCCTTCTTTGTCTGCACCCGCAGCACCAGGTCATAGGCAAGCTGCGTTGCCAGCACCAGTGGAGCGCCCTCGGCGGGCAGCACCAGTTCCGGAGCCTGCGCGCAGAAGCTGTCATTCGGGTTCACCGGGCGCAGCGGCGGCATCACCGCGGGGCCCACCGGCGGCAGCGCCACCACCACCACCGACTTGGGATCGCGGAACGACGGCGCAACATTCAGGCGAAGATTCAGCGTGTCCTCGGCTGAAAGCGCCAGTGCCGGGATGTACTGGTAGTGCGCCGTGTGCAGCGAAGCCAGCAGCCGCGCCGTATCCACGATCGCGCCCACATACGGGCTGTAAGCGCCGCCCCCGGCCATCGTCGTGGTGCTGAGTTCCGCCATGAGGTTGCCGGCGTCGCCGCCGATGAGCTGCACCATACGTGCCTGCGCATTGGCGTCATCCATCACCAGGCCTTCGGTGTGCTGAGAAAGGCACAGCGCCTGCTGATCCTGCGGTTTGTCAAAACAATCCTGGTTAACCTTGATCCCCAGGCTGCGCGCCGTGACCTCCGCACGCTCCTTCAGAGACTTCGGGTCGGTCTGCGAAGTGGTCTTGACCTCACCGAGGTACGCATTGAGCCGCATGCGGTCCCAGCTTGCCGCCTGCAGGTCCTGCGCCGAGCGCACAAACGTGCCGGGGCGTCCCCGCACCGCGTTCCGCAGCGTGCTGAAGTCGCCGCCCGTCTCCGGCGCCAGAAACAACAGCGCCTGCTGCGCCTCCTCCGGCACAGTTACGAACACGCCCTCTTCGCGGGCCTGCTTCGACCACGTCTCTACCTTGGTAAACCACTCATTCGGCGGCGGGTTCGTCGCTCCGCGCAGGAACGTCACGATGAGGATGTAGTGGGCCGACTGGCTGGGCGGAAAATCCGGATGAATCCACAGCCGATCGCCGGCCTGAAGGTTAGGCACCTGGCCAATCGGCAGGGTGACATTCCCTCTCTTTACATGGACATCCACCTTGGGACCGGTCAGATCAAAGGCCTGGGCACGTGCGCGCAGCCCGCAGCAGAGGAACAGCAGTCCAAGAAACACAAAAACACAGCGGCGCATGCGTTCTATTGTACGATTTTCCCGGCTTTAGCGCGGTCCGGTTGGGGACGGGCTTTGAGCTCTCCCCTCACGGCGCACCCAGCTTGGCACGGGCGTGTTCCATCAGCGCGCGCCCTGCTGATCCGCTGTTAAAGCTCAGCAGGGATTGGGGCTCCGTGCAAGGTGACGAACCGAGACGGCTCGCAGCACGCCTTATCCAGCCTCAACCGGTCCGCCAGCATTTCCCGGTCGGCGCCGAAGGAACGGAGAGTGGCATCGAGAATCGCAGCCGCGCCAGCGTCGGCGGGCCGATCGATGCTGTAGTGCATCCACTTGCCTTCGCGCCGCGCGGAGACGATGCCCGCTCTGCGCAGATAGGCCAGGTGGCGGGAAATCTTCGGCTGGCTCTGCTTGAGAATTTCGACGAAGTAACAGACGCAGACTTCCCGGCCACTCATGAGATTGAGCAGACGCAGGCGGGTGCGGTCAGCCAGAGCAGCAAAGAGAAGGGTCAGGTCGAAGCGGATCATGATCAAAGCAATTATATACGCATTGACAGATATGACGGGGGAGAATACATTCGTATTGGCGTATACGAATAGAGTGCACGAAGGAGGGGGCGAATGGATACCGCAGCTCAGGTAAAGGAAGAAGTGAAACAGAAGTACGGCAGCGTCGCCCGGTCGGTTGCGGAATCGGGCAGCGTGCAGGCCTGTTGCGACCCGGGGCTGCGCTGCTGCGATCCGATCACGACGAACCTTTATAGCGCCGGCGACAAGGCATTGATTCCCGAGAAAGCCGTACAGGCTTCGCTTGGGTGCGGTAATCCGACCGCCCTGATTGAATTGAAGCCCGGAGAAGTGGTTCTCGACCTCGGCTCAGGTGGCGGAATCGACGTATTGCTTTCAGCTCGCCGGGTTGGGCCGGCCGGCAAGGCCTACGGGCTCGACATGACGGACGACATGCTTGCGCTGGCCCGCGAAAACCAGCGGCAGGCAGGCGTCGAGAATGTCGAGTTCCTGAAAGGCGAGATTGAGAATATTCCCCTGCCTGACCGTTCGGTCGACGTCGTGATCTCCAACTGTGTGATCAATCTCTCGGCTGACAAGGACAGGGTGTTGCGCGAGACCTTCCGCGTGCTAAAGCCGGGCGGCCGGTTTGCGGTCTCGGACGTGGTGGTCAGCGGCAGCGTTCCGGATGCGGTGCGGCAGAGCATGTTGTTATGGGTTGGCTGCATTGCCGGAGCGCTCGAGGAGCAGGAGTACTGCGCGAAGCTGGCGCATGCGGGCTACACAGACGTGACGATCGAACCCACGCGGATCTACAACGTGGAAGATGCGCGTCAGTTTTTGAGTGAGACCGGCGTCAACGTGGAGGCGATTGCCTCCGAAGTAAAAGGCAAGTTTCTAAG
>JBATYG010000472.1:0-3238 GCA_049673945.1 Occallatibacter sp. | reverse complement strand
GACCCGTCATCTTCACCTTGCTTCCGTCGAAGATTCAGATTTCCGGCTGCCGACCAGCATGGAGTTGGCTATGATGATGCGCAATGGAAATCAAAGAGGCTCAAAGAAACGTTCGCGAAACTTTCCTTGGGGGATTCGCCGGTCAACTCGTCTCGGCTGCCGTGTGGGGCGCTTCCGCGGCGGCTTCTACGTGGCAATCTCTCCGTACGGGAGAACTGGTCCTCATCTTTGGGGGTTTTCTTATATTTCCGCTGACTCAGGTTCTGCTCCGAAGCATGGGTCATTCTCATGCTCTCCCGAAGGGTCATCCGATGAATGGACTCGCAATTCAAGTTGCATTCACGCTGCCGCTGACTCTCCCGCTTGTGATCGGGATTGCATTTTTCCACCCTACATGGTTTTATCCGGCGATGATGATCACGCTTGGGGCGCACTATCTGCCATTCATCTTTCTATACGGCATGTGGCAGTTCGGCGTTCTGTCTGGAGCGCTGCTAACGAGCGGGATCCTGACCGCTATGTATCTGCCGGGTCCAGTCAGCTTTGGCGGGTGGCTGACGGAGGCTCTGCTTCTTGTATTTGCGTGGGTGGGGCGACATATTGCACTTGCAGGAGAGCAGGTGGACGAGCGGAATGAGTCCATCTCAATGCCGTAAGATTCTCCGGGAGAAACTTCCAGATGATTTCAGACGTGAAAGTGAGCCGTTGCCGAGCGGCTCTGCGGGTTTTTGTCGGGTTTTGTTTGACCGCTTGCGCGGTGTTGCTCACGGCTGCGGGAGCACGGGCGCAGACTGCCGAGGAAGCCGCGAAGATCGCGGCGAAGCTGCAGCCGGAGTCGCAGGCCGTGATTGCGCGGCTTTCGCTGTTGCCGAGCCTTCCGGATGGGACATGGAAGATGCACGGCGGCGACCTGGCGCACGGCGAGGCTGTGAACCTCGATGACAGCGGCTGGGAGACGATTGCCCCGAAGGAAACGGCACCGAATGAGGCGGTGTGGTTCCGGCAGACCTACGTGGTGCCGCAGACGCTGGATGGCTATGACCTGACGGGATCGCGAATCTGGTTCCAGTTTCATGCCCAAGCCAATGGACCGATGCCGGAGATTCTCTACTTCAATGGGCGGCGCGTAGCGCTCGGCGACGACCTCGAGCCGGTGGTGCTTTTCGACGATGCGAAGCCCGGCGACAAGGTGACGGTAGCGGTGAAGCTGCTGCACACGGTGGACCAGAAGAGTTTCCGCGGGGCGACACTGAAGATCGACTTCCCCGAGAGCCGGCCGAATCCTGAAGATCTACGCCTGGAGTTTCTGTCGGCCGCACTGCTTGTGCCTACGCTGGCGGAGAACGATGCGGCGCCGATGGCGACGTTGAATGAAGCGATCCGCACGGTGGACCTTGCGGCACTGGATGCGCACGATCAGGCAAAGTTTGACGCGAGCCTAAAGTCCTCGCAGGGAAAGATCGAAGCGCTAAAGCCGCTGCTGGCCAAAGCGACATTCCATCTGACGGGCAACTCGCATATCGATGCAGCGTGGCTGTGGCCGTGGACGGAGACAGTGGACGTAGTGAAGCGGACGTTCGGCACGGCGCTGCAACTGATGTACGAGTATCCGCAGTACACGTATACGCAGTCAGCCGCGGCGTACAACGAGTGGATGACGCAGAAATACCCGGACATGAATGCCGAGATTGCGCGGCGCATCAAGGAAGGACGCTGGGAGATTGTAGGCGGCATGTGGGTTGAGCCGGACCTGAATATGCCGGATGGCGAGTCGCTGGTGCGGCAGTTGCTGGTGGGCAAGCGCTGGTACCAGAAGGCGTACGGGGTAGATGTGCGGATAGGCTGGAATCCGGACTCGTTTGGCTACACATGGCAGTTGCCGCAGATCTACAAGAAGAGCGGCGTGGATTATTTTGTGACGCAGAAGATGACGTGGAACGACACGAATCAACTGCCGTTCAAGCTGTTCTGGTGGGAGTCGCCCGACGGGTCGAAGGTGCTGACGTATTTTCCGCATGATTATGCGAACGGCAACCTGAACCCGGTGCGCTTGTCGAACGATATGGTGACGGCGCGGGAGCGGGCGCCGGGCATGACGGAGATGATGGACCTTTACGGAATCGGCGATCACGGCGGCGGACCGACACGCGCGATTCTGGATGAGGGCGTGCACTGGGCGCAGCAGGACTCGCAAGGCGGGGGACACGTGATGCCGCAGTACCAGTTCGGCCTTGCGCAGAGCTACTTCTCGACGGTGGAGAAGGAGGTTGCGGCCCAGAGCCCAACGTGGAATTACCAGTCGATTGCAAAGGGCTACAAACCGCCGGAGCCGGTGGCGGGGAAGATCGCGATTCCGACGTGGAAGAGCGAGCTTTACTTCGAATATCACCGCGGCGTGATGACGACCCAGGCGAATCACAAGCGGAACATGCGCGAGAGCTCGATTGAGACGCTGAACGCGGAGAAGTGGGCTTCTCTGGCGTGGGTGCTGGACGGGCGTGCGTACCCGGCGAACGAGATCACCGAAGACTGGAAGAAGGTGCTCTTCAACCAGTTCCACGATCTGGCGGCGGGCTCGGGGATCGGCGTCATCTATAAGGACGCGCAGAAGGATTACGACGTGGTGCGCTGGTCTACGAATGAGATCGGGGCGGGCGCACTGGAGGCGGTTGACGAAAAGATTGACACGGCGGGCGCAGGGATTCCGGTGGTGGTGTACAACCCGCTGGGATGGGAACGGTCAGGCGACGTGCGCGTGCACGTGCAGGACAATGCCGGCATTCGTGATGAGACATTGCACGTGGCGAATGTGCCGGCGCTGGGGTACAAAGTCGTCCGCGTAACCAGCGCGAAGCCGGCGGCAGCGAATTTGCCGGCGCTGGCTGAGGATGGCGGTTCCATCACGCTGAGCAATGAGCACCTGCGTGTTGCGATCGATAAGGCCTCGGGCTGCATCACGAGCCTGGTCGAGAACACGTCAAAGTTCGAATCGCTGGCGGCAGGCGCGTGCGGCGATCAGCTGCAGTTCTTCAAGGACACGCCGAAGGACTACGACGCGTGGAATATCGATCCGGGAACGCTGGAAGTTGCGCCGGCAGTGATTGACCATGCGGACTCAGTGGAGAAGACCACGCTCGCTGACGGCGCGCCGGCGGTTCGCGTGACGCGGAACTGGCAGAGCTCGAAATTTGTGCAGACGATCAGCTTGACGGGCTGGGACTCGGATCAACTCGATATC
>JBATYG010000471.1:0-3563 GCA_049673945.1 Occallatibacter sp. | reverse complement strand
CACTTGCGTAAGACGTTCTCCCGTTGCTCTCTTCGCGGCCATGTGGGGCGAACCCGTGGGGCGCTGCGCGCATCCTACTCAATACTTCGGGAATTATGCATGAGCGAGACTTGTGCCGCCCGAAGGCTGTTTCACCACGAGGAAAACGATGTCGACACATACTTCTGTACAGTCAAAAGCCGCCAAAACAAATGTCCGGGATGGGTTCAGTCCCGAAGAAGTCAAGAATCTCTCGAGTGTTCTCAACGCATTGCTCGCGGATGTCTTCGCGCTGTATCTAAAGACGAAGAACTTCCACTGGCACATGAACGGGCCGCACTTCCGCGATTATCACCTCCTGCTCGATCAGCATGCCGATCAGATTTTTGCCATCTCCGACGATATCGCCGAGCGCGTGCGCAAGATCGGCGGTACCACCATCCGCTCCATCGGCCACGTCGCCCGTCTGCAGCGCATCCACGACAATGATCAGGAGTTTGTCGCAGCCAAGGAGATGCTGCTCGAGCTCCACGCCGACAACAAGGCGTTTGTCGAGAGCCTGCGCGCGGCCCACGAAGTGACCGACAACGCCGACGACTACGCCACCACCAGTCTCATTGAAAACTGGATCGACGAAGCCGAACGGCGCGCATGGTTTCTCTTCGAGGCCACGCGGTAACCGGCTTCGCGCACAAAAAGCACGGCCCGCCCCGCGATTTCATCGGGCGGGCTTTGCTTTGGACAGCTTGCAAGTTGAATCAGCCGCGGTGGCTTGGGTGCCGGCCGCAATCCGTGAGTCCCTGGTCCCTCAGTCAGTCTCTGTTCCCTCAATCCATTGACAGACTGAGCTGGTGGCGAACATCAGCGCCGCGGATCCAGAAAATTACGTCGCCGGCAATATTCGATGCGTGATCGGCAATGCGTTCAAGGCTTCGCGAAATCATCAGGCCATTCATCGCGTGCTGCGTGTAGCGTGGCTTCTCCTGGATAAGCTTGAGCAGATCGGCATGCGCGCGGCGGTTCATGCGATCGATCTCGTCGTCCATCTCGCGCACCGAATCTGCCAGCCGTGCATCGCCTTCAATCAGCGACTGCACCGCCGAGCGGATCATGCGCGCGGCAAACTCGCCCATCGCGCCGAAATCCACCGGCAGCTCGACCTGCGGCTCGTTGATGATGTCCCGCGTCCTCCGTGAGATCGTCATCGACTGGTCGCCGATACGCTCGAGATCGCCATTGATCTTGATCACCGCGAGAATAAAACGCAGATCGATCGCCATTGGCTGCTCTTTCGCCAGCAGCTCATAGGCCATCTCGTCCAGCTCCCGTTGCGCCGTGTTGATGGCGGTCTCATTCTGCTTCACATACTGGCAAAGCGCGTTATCCCGCTGCAGGTATGCCTCCACCGCGGACTCCACGGCCAGCTGCGCAAGCGCGGCCATGGCCAGGAGCTTGTCTCTGAGCTCGGCGAGCTGAAGGTGAAAGTGGATACGCGGCACTTCGGGCACTCTCCTTTAACCGATTGTGCATCAACTATGTTACCAGTCTGCAAATTTTCACCCGCAGAGTGGAATTTGACGTATCACCAATGTCATACGGCGCTTTTTTGCGCGGTCAGGCGGTGCCTGTCGTGGCTGGATGGTACGCTGTGTTTCGATAGGTTGACGACATGGACGCTCCCACGATTTCTTCCCCCGCGATGCGGACATTTGATCCGGCCGGATGCGAACCGCGCGACATCTACAAGCTGATGACCGGCGTCATTGTGCCTCGACCCGTGGCGCTGGTCTCGTCCATCGATGCCCAGGGAGTGCCGAATCTTGCTCCCTTCAGTTTCTTTTCCGGCGTCGGCTCGAATCCGCCCACCTTGCTCTTCTGCCCCACGCTGCGCCCGGCGGCAGGAGAAGCCGAACGAAAAGACACCCTGCGCAACGTCGAAGAGACGCGAGAGTTTGTGGTGAACGTGGTCAGCGAAGCCATTGCCGACGCCGCCAACATCACCGCCGCTGAGGTGGCGCCTGAGGTCGACGAATTCCAGCTCTCCGGCCTCACGCCGCTGCCCAGCGACATCGTGCGCCCTCTGCGAGTCGCCGAGTCACCGGCGCAAATGGAGTGCCGCCTGATGCAGGTGATCTACACCGGCCGCGGTGCAGCCAGCGGGGTCATCGTGGTCGGCGAGGTGGTTCGCTTTCACGTGCGCAAAGATCTGCTTTCAGACTTTCGCGTCGATCCCTCAGGGCTGGACGCTGTGGGCCGCATGGCCGGCAACACCTGGGTTCGCACGCACGATCGCATTGAGCTGGTCCGGCCGAAATAAAAGTGGGGGCAAGGCACCCATGAAGACCGCGCACTCTGGAGCTACAAGCCTCGCAATCGTGCTAGCACTAGCACTGGCACTCGCCGCAGGCTGCCACGGCGCGCCGAAGCAGGAGCCTGGCGCCGCCGCTCCGCAGCTTCAGTTGACGGCAACCGGCTTCGCCTCCGGCGGCAACATTCCCGCAGCGCTCACCTGTGACGGCCGCAACACGTCGCCTGCACTCAACTGGTCCGATCCCCCGGCCGCAACAAAGAGCTTCGCGCTGATTCTCGATGACCCCGATGCCCCCGGCGGCGCCTTTGTCCACTGGGTTCTCTATAACCTGCCGGCCACAGCGCGCGCGTTGCCGGCCTCTGAACCAAAACAGAATCAACTCTCCGACGGATCATTGCAGGGCCGCAATGACTTCGACGATATCGGCTATGGAGGCCCTTGCCCGCCCGGCCACACGCCGCACCACTACCGTTTTGTTCTCTACGCGCTCGATACGCCGCTCAGCCTGCCTGCGGGCGCAACCAGGCAGCAGGTTGAGGACGCGCTCAGGAATCACATCCTAGCGCGCGGCAGACTCATCGGCGTGTACAGCCGATAGGGTCCAACCCTAGCTCGCGCTCATCTCCGCGCCCTTCGCCTCGTGCCCCAGCGCGGCAAGCACCGCCAGAGCCAGCGCTACAATCACCACCGTCAGCGCCAGTATGGGCGGATACGTTCCCCACTTCTCCGCGAGCAGTGCCTGCCCCCTGCCGTTCCACGACGTGACCAGCCCGCCAAGCTGATACGCCAGCCCAGGCGCCGTCGCCCGCACCGGCGCCGGCGACAGCTCCGTCAGGTACGCCGGCACAACCCCCCAAGCGCCCTGCACCATGAACTGCATCAGCACCGCACCCGTGCCCAGCGCCAGCGCGCTATGCCCATAGGCGTAGAGAGGAATGACCGGAATCGCCAGCAGCGCCGCGGTCACAATCGCACGCTTGCGTCCCCATCGCTCTGAAAGTTCGCCAAAGACATAGCCACCCGCAATCGACCCGAAGCCATAGAGCACGCCGATCAGGCCCACCGTCCGCGCTGACAGCTTCATCTGCACCGTCAAAAACGTCGGATACACATCCTGGGTACCGTGCGAGAAGCTCATGAACGCCGTCATCAGCAGTACGAGGAAAAGGAAGGTCGGTAGAAATTTTGCGAGATGCGCCGGTACAAGGCCGCCGTGTTTCTCTCGCCTGCTCACTGCACCCGCCGTCCATATGGGCGACTCCTCCACGCGCGC